>NZ_QTLF01000038.1:0-43775 GCF_003434395.1 Bacteroides sp. AM23-12 | reverse complement strand
GGCACATCGACTAAATCCATTTTTATTCATTATTTACATCACTAGTTTTATTACAACCTACAAAGTAAGATGAATAAACACGATATCTTAGTTTTATCTTGTTTGACTATATTAAAATTACTAAAAAGCTGATGCTCACGAATCCGTAACCCCATAAAAAATGTGAGAGAAAACCTTTCAATTTTCTCTCACATTTGGAAAACAATAAAATTAAACTCACTTACTAATTGCCAATTCGTTCGCTATTGCTTTCTTTTAAAACAGCAATTGGCATCATTCTTCGTTCTTTTCAAGAGACTTCTTCTCTTAAGCAATCTAATTCTCTACCTAATTATTAATTTACTCCCCTTAAAATTCTGTCTAGCCATGGACAGTTCATCCACCTGTTATCTATTGTCTGTTTATAAATAGTTCCTTATATTTATAAGAGGAGCTTTCTTTCCTTTTTTACCAAGAAAAATAGAAGAAAAAATAGATTTAATTAAAAAACGCCTTCCAGAGCACTCTGAGAGGCGTTTTTTAATTGCAGAAATATTTCACTTCCTGCTTTATATCAAGGATAATTTCTCTTTTTTACGGTGTGGACTTCTGTTCCCGTCTATTCTAATATGACTTTCTGCCCGCTCAACTGATAATTGATTCCCAAAGAACCAAATACTTTTTTCAATGTTTCGTGCAGATCTCTCGTCAGGATGGTTCCGTTATAGTACAGTTCATTATATTTTTCACACCCTACCACTTCCACATCAAAGATATGCTGAATATCTGCTACTACATTGACCAGCGGATCATCTTCATAACCGAGTACTTCGGGCAGTTCTTCCTTTTCCTGAACAGGACCAATCTTATTCTCATCACAGCGTACACTTTCACCGGCATTCAATGTCTGTTCGCCGATTGGTGTCTCTACCTTCACTGTTCCCTCTTCACAATTGACAGTGATCGTTTTTCCTTCCTGCTCGACCAAGAATTTTGTACCTAACACCGTAACATCTCCGGCTTCCGTTCGTACAGTAAATGTTTTACCCGGAGTCACGTCAAAAAAGGCCGATCCGAGCAGATTCAGTTTACGCCCCCAAAGCCAACTCACTTTATTATAAGACAAAGTTGAGTTTTGCATCAGCTTCACAGAACTGCCATCCGGTAGCTTGTAATCGACAGCTACTGCTTCAGACGTAATCTTCTCTTCCGACAGATAGTAATAACCGCCTATTCCGAAAAGCAGGATAAACAGGGCCGCTACTCTCCAGTAGATACAACTGCTCCTAAGAACAATCAGTTTCTGTCTTCCTGCAGCGTTCGGTCTGCTTGTTAATGCATCCGCACGTTTTTCTTCACGAAATTCTTCTAACTTCCCACCAACTACAGACTTCCGTGCAAACAACTCACCTTTCAGAGGAAGTTTGCCGTCTTCCATATATTGTTCCAGAAGTTCTTTCCTATTCTCCATATCCTCACCTCAATTAAAAATCCATAAATTAGCAGCTACAGTCAACAGGAATGATTTGCTCAATCGCTCTCTCAGTCTGGATATTGCCATGTGGGTAGTATTATAAACAGTACGGGAAGTCAGTCCCATCACTTCGGCTATTTCGTCCGAATTCAGTTTTTTATAATACTTCAAGTATAATACCTCTCTCTGCTGCTTTGTCAAGCCATTTATTTCTTTCTGCAGAACTTCTAACTGCTCTCTTTCAAGTTCGGAACGGACAATCGCTGTTTCTATGTCTATCTCCAAATCGAATCTATATTCGCTTGAGTTAACTTCGTCCAATGATGTGAATACGCCATTAGCAGTTTTCTTCAACTCATTCAGCAGCATGCGTTTCAGCGCCACACACAGGTAAGCGGATATGGACTGAGGCTCGGAACAACTCTGCCTCTTCTCATACAGATAAACGAACAAAGACTGAATGGATTCAGTTACCAGATCATCATCACCGGCAATCTTCATCCCATATCCGTAAAGTAAATCCGAATATTCATTGTAGAGTTGCCGGAATGCTTCTTCATCCCCCTGCTGGATTTTCTCCCAAAATGTTGTATTCATTTCTCCTTCCCTTATTTACAGGTAACATAATTCTTCCCCTTTTACCAATTATTTTTGTTAAATTCCACCAAGCAGACTAAAATTCACTTGTGAAGTGGAATTTAATGTGCTTGAAGTCCATTTGTGCCATCTGAAGCACATAACCTGAATCGGCAAGGAATACGTCACGTCCTTCCCTGTCTTTCGCCATATATTGGTATTTACGTTTCTTGAAAGCTTCCAGCTCAGCAGGATCATCGCTTTCTACCCAACAAGCCTTGTACAAACTTACCGGTTCCCAACGGCAAGAAGCATTATACTCGTTCAGCAGACGATACTGGATAACCTCAAACTGCAACTGTCCGACCGTACCAATAATCTTGCGGCCGTTGAACTGATTGACAAACAACTGTGCCACACCTTCGTCCATCAACTGGTCGATACCCTTTGCCAGCTGTTTCTGCTTCATCGGATCGGCATTTTCGATATACTTGAACATCTCCGGTGAGAAGCTGGGCAAACCGCGGAAATGGAGCAGTTCTCCTTCCGTCAGCGTATCACCGATCTTGAAAGTTCCGTTGTCCGGCAAACCGATGATATCTCCTGCATAGGCTTCGTCAATGGTCGTTTTCCGCTGTGCCATAAACTGGGTGGGCGATGAGAAACGCATGGTCTTGCCATGACGGACGTGCTGATAGGGTGCATTACGTACAAATTTGCCCGAACATATCTTGCAGAATGCTACACACGAACGATGATTCGGGTCGATATTGGCGGTAATCTTAAAGATGAATCCGGTGAATTTCGGTTCGTCCGGTTTCACTTCACGCTCTTCTGCCTGTACAGGACGAGGACTAGGAGCAATCTCCACAAAGCAGTTCAACAATTCCTGTACACCAAAATTATTCAAGGCAGAGCCAAAGAATACAGGTGCGCAATCTCCTGCCAGATAAGATTCCACATCCAGTTCCGGATAAACTCCTTCGATCAGTTCCAGATCGCCACGCAGTTTGTCTGCCAGCGGCTTACCGATCTGCTTATCCAGTTCTTCCGTATGTATGTCGACTTCTACCTTCTCCGTCACCACTTGTTTGGAAGGTTGGTACAAGTCCAGTTTCTTCTCATAAATATTATATACTCCTTTGAAGCGGGCTCCCTGTTCGATAGGCCATGACAGCGGGCGGACCTGAATCATCAGTTCTTCTTCCAGCTCGTCCAGCAAGTCAAACGGGTCCTTACCTTCACGGTCCATTTTATTAACGAAAATGATGACCGGAGTTTTTCTCATACGGCACACTTCCATCAGTTTACGGGTTTGTGTTTCCACACCTTTCGCTCCGTCTACTACAATGATAACGCTGTCTACAGCAGTCAGCGTACGGTATGTGTCTTCGGCAAAGTCCTGGTGACCCGGAGTATCAAGAATATTGATCTTGTAGTCCCGATAGTCAAATTCCATTACGGAAGTTGTCACCGAGATACCACGCTGTTTCTCAATCTCCATCCAGTCGGAAGTAGCCGTTTTCTTGATTTTATTGCTCTTGACCGCACCTGCCACCTGAATCTGACCACCGAAAAGCAATAACTTCTCCGTCAATGATGTCTTACCGGCATCCGGATGCGCAATAATGGCGAATGTTCGCCGTCTCTGTATTTCTGTATTATCTGCCATATTTATTATAAAGTATCGATGCATCTTTTCAGGCTTTCCTCCCAATGAGGTATTTCGATGCCGAACGTTGTTTTTATTTTTGTTTTATCGAGTACGGAATATGCAGGGCGGTTCGCTCTTGTAGGATATTCCGCCGTATGCAGCGGTTTCACTTTGCATGAAGTGATTCCTGCCAAACGATGAATAGCTACCGTAAAGTCATACCAGGAGCAGACTCCTTCGTTGCTGAAATGATAGACTCCACGAACGATGCCTTTATTAATAATAGCAAAGATGGCCTGTGCCAGGTCATTGGCGTAAGTAGGAGTTCCTACCTGATCGAAAATGACTCCCAGACTATCACGCTCTTTGCCCAGACGGATCATCGTCTTCACGAAGTTGTTGCCAAAAGTGGAATAAAGCCATGCGGTACGGATAACGACTGACTTTTCGCAATGATTCAGTACCTCATATTCTCCTTCAAGTTTCGTTGTTCCATATACCGAATTCGGACATGGATCGCATTCTTCTGTATAAGGAATATGAGCGGTGCCGTCAAAAACATAGTCGGTAGACACCTGAATCATCGCCGCACCATTAAACTGCGCTGCACATGCCAGCGTTTTAGGAGCTTCACTGTTCAGCTTGTAAGCCAGTTCCGAATCATCTTCCGCTTTATCTACTGCTGTATATGCCGCACAATTAACAATAAGCTCAATCCGCTTTTCAGCAATATATGCCCAAACAGCGTCCTTATTACAGATGTCCAGCTCCTGCACATCTGTGAAATAATACGTATGTTGCGGATTCTCTTTTGCAAGAACTTGCATTTCATTGCCAAGCTGACCATTGGCACCCGTCACTAAAATTCTCATTTATTCATCAAGTTTTAATTCCCCTTTCAGGTCTTTATCGTAATAGTTTGCCAACATGGAAAGAAAGCTGCTGATAGCTTCTACCGCCTTCATAGTCCCCTCGCTGACAGGCTTTTTCTGCAGACGAAGCAAAAGTAGTCCATAGAGTGCTTCGAAACAAGTCTCCAGTTCCGGCTCTTCTTTTTTGCCATTCTTATTCCGCAGTTCTACAATAAACGGCAATGCTTTGAAATAAGCGGCACTGTAGAAAGGAAATTTGGGAGAAGAAGTCAACGCATTATGAAGTTCTGTCAGTTTGATGATGATGTTCCTGTTAATCTGCAAATGACCTTTTTCACGTACCCCCTCCTCATTCATCATAGTGATCAGGTTGCCGTACCACTCTCGCAGGGCAGGACGCTGATCTTCCGGATAACGGGCGATCACATTCGCCTCGATCTCCTCCAGCTCACCATGATTGGCGCGGATCAGGTCTTCTTCTTGCCACATATATATAAGGTACTCGGCAATGTTTTTCTCTTTAAGCTGTTTGGCTATCTGATTCATAAGTTTTCTTCTTAATAAAGTGACTCTCCCAGCAACGTATAGATTAATCCCGCCACTGACACCAGCATCACAATGCTGCCAATCACACGGTTCAGTATCCAGATGCCCCGTAAGTTAAACTTAGTGCGCACTTTATTCACAAAATAAGTGATTCCGAGCCACCACACCAGCGCCCCCGAAGCAATGGCAAGATATCCCGTAATTTCTTCGAACACCACGACACCGGGCTGCACAAAGGCAAAACGGGCAAATAGTCCGATAAACAAGAATATAATCAGGGGATTGGAGAGCGTGACAAAGAATGCGGTAATGAAATTGTGAAAGTAAGAACCTTTGTTGGACGATGCCGGACGGATGGATTGTACCGGATTGCTGCGAAAGGTATAGATTCCGAAAAGCAGCAGCATGATGCTGCCCAGCAACTGCAGATAAAAAATATTCTTATTGATATAATCGAACACAAAGCTCATACCATAACCTGTCAACAGAGCATAAGCTATGTCGCTTAATGAGGCTCCAAGCCCTGTCACAAATCCATACCAGCGCCCTTTATTCAGCGTCCTCTGAATGCAGAGAACCCCCACCGGTCCGAGAGGTGCGGACACAACAACGCCTATAATAAAGCCTTTCACTATTATATCGAATATTGTTTCAATCTGAATCATGCCGCAAATATCGCACTTTTTTATGAGAAGAGGATAGGATATTAACGTTTTTTCCACACAAGAGTCACTATATACACCAAAATTGCTTATCTTTGCGCCACAGAAAAATCGTAAAATCAAAAAATAAACATGATTCTTTTTTTCAGAACCCCTTCCAAGAGCGTGATTGCCGTAGAGAGCAACCATCAGCTCACCCCGGACGAAAGTAATAAACTCTGCTGGCTTTTTGGAGAAGCCGTGACGGAAAGTGAAGAAAACCTGAAAGGCTGTTTCGTCGGCCCACGCCGCGAAATGATTACCCCTTGGAGTACAAACGCAGTAGAAATCACCCAAAACATGGGACTTGAAGACATTCTCCGCATCGAGGAATATTTTCCGGTAAAAGATGAAAATGCCGACTACGACCCGATGCTGCAACGCATGTACAAAGGACTCGACCAAAACGTATTCACCACCAACCGCCAACCGGAACCTATCGTATCCATCGAAGACCTCGAAGCCTACAACGAGAAAGAAGGCCTCGCACTCTCGAAAGAAGAAATGGACTATCTGAAAAAGGTAGAAAACGATCTGGGACGCAAGTTGACTGACTCCGAAGTTTTCGGTTTCGCACAGATCAACTCCGAACACTGTCGCCACAAAATATTCGGTGGAACATTCATCATCGACGGTGTAGAACAGGAATCGTCTCTGTTCCAGATGATCAAAAAGACCACACAGGAGAATCCGAATAAAATCATCTCTGCTTATAAAGACAACGTAGCCTTCGCCGAAGGTCCGGTAGTTGAACAGTTTGCTCCGGCAGATCACTCAAAACCTGACTTCTTCCAGGTGAAAGACATCAAAAGCGTCATCTCACTGAAAGCAGAAACTCATAACTTCCCGACAACTGTAGAACCGTTCAACGGCGCATCTACCGGTACAGGCGGTGAAATCCGCGACCGTATGGGTGGTGGCAAAGGTTCATGCCCGATCGCAGGTACTGCTGTCTACATGACTTCTTATCCCCGCACGGACGAAGGCCGCGAATGGGAAGATATTCTTCCGGTACGCAAATGGCTGTACCAGACTCCGGAACAGATTCTGATCAAGGCATCCAACGGTGCTTCCGACTTCGGTAACAAGTTCGGCCAACCGCTGATCTGCGGCTCGGTACTGACTTTCGAACACACGGAAAACAACGAAGTTTATGGCTACGACAAAGTTATAATGCTTGCGGGCGGTGTAGGCTACGGCACACAACGCGACTGCCTCAAAGGTACTCCGGAAGCAGGAAACAAAGTAGTCGTCATCGGTGGCGACAATTATCGTATCGGACTGGGTGGCGGTTCCGTATCTTCTGTAGATACCGGTCGTTACAGCAGCGGTATTGAACTGAATGCCGTACAACGTGCCAACGCCGAAATGCAGAAACGTGCCAACAACGTAGTACGCGCACTCTGCGAGGAAGATGTGAATCCGGTAGTTTCTATCCACGACCACGGTTCGGCAGGTCACGTAAACTGTCTGTCGGAATTGGTGGAAGAATGTGGCGGTCTGATCGACATGAGCAAACTTCCGATCGGCGACAAGACATTGTCCGCTAAAGAAATCATCGCCAACGAAAGTCAGGAACGTATGGGACTTCTGATCAAAGAAGAAGCCATCGAACATGTACGTAAGATTGCCGAACGCGAACGCGCTCCGATGTACGTAGTAGGTGAAACAACCGGCGATCACCGCTTCTCTTTCCAGCAGGCAGACGGCGTACGTCCGTTCGACCTGGCCGTTGAGCAGATGTTCGGTTCATCTCCGAAGACTTATATGATCGACAAGACCGTAGAACGTCATTATAAAATGCCGGAATACGAATTGCCGAAATTACATGAATACCTGACCAATGTGCTGCAACTCGAAGCCGTAGCTTGTAAGGACTGGCTGACAAATAAGGTAGACCGCTCCGTAACGGGTAAAGTAGCCCGCCAGCAATGCCAGGGCGAACTTCAGTTGCCGTTGAGCGACTGTGGTGTCGTAGCACTCGACTATCGTGGTGAAAAAGGTATCGCCACTTCTATCGGTCACGCTCCGCAAGCCGCACTGGCTGATCCGGCTGCCGGCTCTATCCTTTCGGTATCCGAAGCACTGACAAACCTTGTCTGGGCTCCGATGGCAGAAGGCATGGACAGCATTTCCCTGTCTGCCAACTGGATGTGGCCGTGCCGCTCACAGGAAGGTGAAGACGCCCGTCTTTACACTGCCGTGAAAGCATTGAGCGACTTCTGCTGCGCTCTGCAAATCAATGTTCCTACCGGAAAGGACTCTTTGTCCATGACACAGAAATATCCGAACGGCGAGAAAGTGATTTCTCCGGGAACAGTGATCGTATCTGCCGGCGGCGAAGTATCCGACGTGAAGAAAGTCGTATCTCCGGTATTGGTGAACAACGAAAAGACAACACTCTATCATATCGATTTCAGCTTCGACGAACTGAAACTCGGAGGTTCCGCTTTTGCACAGTCTCTGGGTAAAGTTGGCGACGACGTACCCTGCGTACAGGATGCCGAATACTTCCGCGATGCTTTCCTTGCCGTACAGGAACTGGTGAACAAGGGACTGATCCTGGCAGGACACGATATTTCAGCAGGTGGTCTGATCACTACATTACTGGAAATGTGCTTCGCCAACGTTGAAGGCGGTATGGAAATCAGCCTCGACAAGATGAAGGAACAAGATATCATCAAGATTCTGTTTGCAGAAAATCCGGGTATCGTGATCCAGATCAGCGACAAGCATAAAGAAGAAGTGAAAAAGATTCTGGAAGATGCAGGCGTAGGATTCGTGAAACTGGGTAAACCGACCGACGAACGTCATATCCTGGTATCGAAGGGCGACGCTACTTATCAGTTCGGCGTTGACTATATGCGTGATGTATGGTATTCTTCTTCTTACCTGCTCGACCGCAAACAGTCTATGAACGGCTGCGCAAAGAAACGTTTCGAAAACTATAAGATGCAACCGGTTGAATTCGCTTTCATGCCCGGATTCAAAGGTAAACTCTCTCAGTATGGTATCACTCCGGACCGTCGTACTCCAAGCGGTGTCCGCGCTGCCATCATCCGCGAGAAAGGAACGAACGGCGAACGCGAAATGGCTTACTCACTCTATCTTGCCGGCTTCGACGTGAAAGACGTGACGATGACCGACCTGATCAGCGGACGCGAAACACTGGAAGATGTAAACATGATTGTTTACTGCGGTGGATTCTCCAACTCCGACGTACTCGGTTCGGCCAAAGGATGGGCAGGAGGTTTCTTATTCAACCCTAAAGCCAAAGAGGCACTTGACAAGTTCTACGCACGTGAAGATACGCTTTCACTGGGTATCTGCAACGGTTGCCAGCTGATGATGGAACTGGGACTTATCAATCCGGAACACGAAAAGAAAGGCAAGATGCTGCACAACGACTCACATAAATTCGAATCGACTTATGTAGGCCTGACAATCCCGACCAACCGCAGTGTAATGTTCGGCTCATTGAGCGGCAGCAAACTGGGTATTTGGGTGGCTCACGGAGAAGGTAAATTCTCTCTGCCTTACGATGAAGACCAATACAACGTAGTGGCAAAATACAGCTACGATGAATACCCCGGCAACCCGAACGGTTCCGATTATTCTATCGCAGGTCTTGCCAGCGCCGACGGCCGCCATCTGGCAATGATGCCTCACCTCGAACGTGCTATCTTCCCGTGGCAGAATGGCTGCTATCCTGCTGACCGTAAGAACAGCGATCAGATTACTCCATGGATAGAAGCATTTGTCAATGCCCGCAAATGGGTAGAAGAGAAGACTAAATAAGATATCTTTCTATCATTGAAACGGAGGCTGTTATTTGTTATAAAGTAACAGCCTCTTGTTTTAACTCCTTTTCCATACCCAAAGTCTGCATATTACAACTTAATTTCCCTAAATAAACAGGATATACAAATAGCTGCGAAAGCTCCTGTATACTTCACTTTGAGAGCACCGTTATCTTAACCTAAAATTTTGTAGTGTCGAAAAATCTTCTTAATTTTGTCAAACTTTCCCCCTCACTAAAGATTCAATAACCCATAAAAGTCCTATTTGTATGAAAAAATGGCTTTTTTTATTATTATTGTTTCCTCTGACCTGTGTCGCCCAGACCTATCAGTATCTAGGAGTGGAAGACGGGTTAAGCAACCGGAGAGTGTACTACATTCAAAAAGACAATGTTGGATATATGTGGTTCCTTACGCACGAGGGAATCGACCGGTACAACGGCAAAGAGTTTAAACGGTATAAATTAATGGACGGCGACAAAGAACTCAACTCGCTGTTAAATCTGAATTGGTTATATATCGATCCGGAAGGAACGCTATGGGAAATCGGTAAGAAAGGCAAGATTTTCCGGTATGACCGTATTCATGACACTTTCGAACTCGTCTACAAGTTGCCGATAGAAGACTTTAAGGATTTACCGGCTCCCATTACTTTCAGCTGGATCGATCATAACAATCATATCTGGCTGTGCAACGAAGAAACGATCTTCCTTTACAACACCCGGACGGAAGAGGTTACTCATGTTAAAAACTGCCTCAGCGAAGCTATAAACGACATCGAACAAATCGACGAATCCCACTATTTTATCGGGACGGAGATGGGTATTCATCATGCCCAACTGAAAAACAACACACTGCAACTTCTCCCCTGCGACAAGCTAGACAACGTCAATATTCAAGTTAACGATTTACACTTCGACCCCAAAATCCGCAAACTGTTCATCGGTGCCTTCGAACGGGGCGTCATGGTTTACGACATGAACACAAAAACCATCACACAACCGGAAGTCAGCCTGAAAGACGTAAGTATATCACGCATCAAACCACTGAATGCCAAAGAACTGCTGATTGCTACCGATGGCGGAGGTATCTATAAGATGAATGTCGATACGTACCAGACCGTACCTTTTATCGTAGCAGACTACAACAGCTACAATGGCATGAACGGCAACAGCATTAACGACATCTACATAGACGACGAAGAAAGGATATGGATGGCAAACTATCCGATAGGAATTACCATTCAGAACAATCGTTATCCGAGTTATAAATGGATCAAACATTCTGTCGGTAATAAGCAGTCGCTGATTAACGACCAGGTGAACTCTATCATAGAAGACAGCGAGGGAGACTTATGGTATGGCACCAACAACGGAATTAGCCTGCAAGACTCAAAAACCGGAAAATGGCGCTCGTTTCTGAGCACCTTTGAGAATGTACAGAACAGCAAAAATCATATATTTACAACCTTATGTGAAGTATCTCCCGGCATTATTTGGGCAGGCGGATATTTCTCGGGACTTTATCAGATAGATAAACGCACGTCGAAAACAACTTATTTTACACCCGCTTCGTATGCTCATGAAAGTATACGTCCGGATAAATACATACGTGACATACGCAAAGACTCACGCGGTTATGTATGGAGCGGAGGATATTATAACCTGAAGCGAATCAACGTACAGACCAAAGACATACGGCTCTACCACGGACTGCATTCCGTTACCGCCATCATCGAAAAGGATGACAAAAGTATGTGGATAGGTACGGCAACAGGCCTGTTTCTTCTGGATATAGAATCCGGGAAATATGAACGCATCCAACTGCCGGTAGAATCTACCTATGTCTACTCCCTGTATCAGACCAAACAAGGCTCACTGTATATAGGTACCAGCGGATCGGGAGTACTGATTTATGATCCCCAGACAAAGTTGTTTACCCATTATTATACAGGAAACTGTGCCATGATATCCAACAATATCTACACGATATTATCGGATGAAGACAATGAAATTCTATTAAGTACGGAGAACGGACTCACCAGCTTCTATCCCAAACAAAAAACCTTCTACAACTGGACAAAGGAAATGGGACTGATGACTACGCACTTCAATGCGTTGTCCGGTACCCTGCGCAGAAATAACAATTTTATCTTCGGTAGCTCGGACGGTGCCATAGAGTTCAATAAAGACATGAAGCTCCCCAGGACGTACTCTTCCAAGATGATCTTCAGTGATTTCAAGCTGTTTTATCAGACGGTATATCCGGGAGACAAGAATTCACCACTGGAAAAAGATATCAACGAAACCAAAGAATTAAGACTAAAATATAATCAGAATATCTTTTCACTGATGGTTTCTTCCATCAACTATGATTATCCTTCCAATGTTCTTTATTCATGGAAGCTGGAAGAATTTTACGAAGAGTGGAGCAAACCCGGCAATGAAAGTACAATCCGTTATACCAACCTCGCTCCGGGAAAATATGTATTGCGTGTGCGTGCCATCTCCAACGAAGACCAACGGGTGATGCTTGAAGAAAGAAGCATTGATATTATCATTGCCCAGCCTTTCTGGCTCACTCCCTGGGCAATGATATTGTATGCAATCCTGATTTCCCTCATTGCTGTTATCATCCTGCGGGTTCTTATTCTGAAAAAACAGCGGAAGGTTTCCGATGAAAAAATACACTTCTTCATCAATACGGCACACGATATACGCACCCCGTTGACATTGATTAAAGCTCCTCTGGAAGATTTGCGCGAAAAAGAAGCTCTGAGCAAGGAAGGCATAGCCAACATGAACACTGCCATACGCAATGTAAATGCCTTGTTGCGTCTGACAACGAATCTTATCAACTTTGAGAGAGCAGATGTTTATTCTTCGGAATTATACATTTCGGAGCATGAGCTAAACACGTTCATGACAGAAATATTCAATGCATTTCAGCCTTATGCCAATATCAAGCATATCAACTTTACGTACGAAAGCAATTTCCGGTATATGAATGTATGGTTTGACAAGGAAAAGATGGAATCTATTCTGAAGAATATAATATCGAACGCATTAAAATACACGCCGGAAAATGGTAATGTGCAGATTTTCGTATCAGAGAACAATGATTCGTGGAGCGTGGAAGTGAAGGATACCGGAATCGGTATTCCAGCCAGCGAGCAAAAGAAACTGTTCAAGCTTCATTTCCGTGGCAGCAATGCCATCAATTCGAAAGTGACGGGAAGTGGTATCGGTTTGATGCTGGTATGGAAACTTGTCCGGTTACACAAGGGCAAAATCAACCTGTCGAGCGTGGAGAATCAGGGATCGGTGATTAAGATATCTTTCCCCAAAGACAGCAAACGCTTCCATAAAGCACACCTTGCCACACCAAGCAAACGCCGGCAAGAAATAACAAGTACAACCAATGTGCCTGCCAGCATCTATGAGAATGTGCATAAGGAACAGAATCCGAATCATCAGCGAATCCTAATCGTAGAAGATAATGACGAACTGCGCAACTATCTGTCACAGACACTGGCAGAAGAATATACGGTACAGAACTGCTGCAACGGCAAAGAAGCACTGACCATCATTCCGGAATACAAACCGGAACTGGTTATCTCGGACATTATGATGCCGGAAATGAGAGGGGATGAATTGTGTGACGCCATTAAAAATAATATCGAAACGTCGCATATCCCTGTTATCCTGCTAACAGCTCTTAATAATGAAAAAGACATATTGTCCGGCCTTCAGATTGGTGCTGACGAGTATATTGTCAAGCCATTTAATATTGGAATATTAAAAGCTACCGTCTCCAATCTGTTGATCAACCGCGCCCTTTTGCGAAGCAAATACGGTAGTCTGGATATGGACGATGAGGATGATCATGAAGACGAATGCATCAACTGCTCGCAGGATATCGACTGGAAGTTTATCGCCAATGTACGGAAGAATATAGAAGATAATATAGACAATCCGGCTCTTACAGTAGATGTGCTTTGCAGTCTGATGGGCATGAGCCGTACCAGCTTCTACAACAAACTCAGGGCATTGACCGATCAGGCTCCGGGCGATTACATCCGCCTGATCCGCCTGAAACGTTCGGTGAAGTTGCTGAAAGAAGGTACACACAGTATAACAGAAATAGCAGAAATGACAGGATTTAGTGATGCGAAGTACTTCCGTGAAGTATTCAAGAAGCACTTCAACGTAAGCCCCAGCCAATATGGAAAAGAAGGCAAGCCCCACAAGGAGGGCAAGGCTGGAAAAGAAAACAAGTCCGATAAGGAAGGAGGAGAAAAAGAAGAATGAACATTTACCTCGAATCATTTGGAATCTTTTTTAAAATAGGCGCTTTCACCATTGGCGGAGGCTATGCAATGGTTCCACTTATTGAGAATGAAATCGTAACCAAACGGAAATGGATCGCACAGGAAGACTTTATCGACCTGCTGGCTATCTCTCAGTCCGCTCCGGGTATTCTGGCTGTGAATATCTCTATCTTTATAGGATATAAGCTGCGTGGCATCCGGGGAAGTATTGTCACAGCACTGGGGACTATACTCCCCTCATTTATTATCATTCTGGCCATCGCGCTCTTTTTCCATTCTTTCAAAGACAATCCGATTGTAGAACGCATATTTAAAGGAATACGACCCGCCGTGGTGGCATTGATCGCCGCACCGACTTTCACCATGGGACGGTCGGCCAAAATCAACCGGTACAACTTATGGATCCCCGTCGTATCGGCATTATTGATCTGGCTATTGGGCTTCTCCCCGATATGGATTATCATTGCTGCCGGTGTAGGAGGTTTCCTATGGGGAAAATTTAAAAAAGTGGAGAGTGAACACTCAAGGCTATGATTCAAGATTCATAATTCTAAATTAAAAAGAGATGATTTATCTTCAGTTATTTTATACGTTCTTTAAAATCGGACTTTTCGGTTTTGGCGGAGGTTACGCCATGCTTTCGATGATACAAGGTGAAGTAGTAACCCGCTATGGGTGGGTGACTTCGCAAGAATTCACAGACATTGTTGCCATCAGTCAGATGACTCCGGGGCCTATCGGTATCAATGCGGCTACTTATGTCGGTTTTACGTCGACAGGAAGTGTGTGGGGATCGATTGTTGCCACATTCGCTGTTGTTTTTCCCTCTTTCATACTGATGCTGACAATCAGCAAATTCTTTCTGAAATATCAGAAACATCCGGTAGTGGAATCTATTTTTGCAGGATTGCGTCCGGCAGTTGTCGGATTATTAGCTTCCGCCGCACTGGTATTGATGAATGTGGAAAACTTCGGTTCACCTACAGAAGACACCTACACATTTGTCATCAGCATCATTATCTTCCTGATAGCCTTTATCGGCACCAGAAAATACAAGGCAAATCCGATATTAATGATTATCGCCTGCGGGATTGCAGGACTACTGCTTTATTAAAATAAAGCAATAAGAGGCTGACTAAAAAGTCAGTAGTATCTTAAATCTCCTCCTTCGGGAAGGAGGAGTACCCGCAGGGGGAGGTGGTAGGTGAACATGCAGTCCTTACAGCTTGACCTTCTTACTTACCGATTTTGACTCATTATGAATACGGTCTAAAGCCGTCACCACATAGCGGTATTTGGTCTTACCCGTTTCATACGGCAGTTTGTAGAACGGATTTCGGGTGATAGCTACGATATGTGACGGATCATCAAGATTCACCTTTTCTTTGGAACCGAAACGGTATACTACGTACTGAATGGCTTTGTCCATTTCAGTCTCCGCTTTCGGAGCAGTCCAGAAAAGTATATAGCCATCTTCTGTCCATACCTTTTTCATCTTGCGTACTTTACCCGGAGCTTTATCATCCATAAAGTCGAATACCGGAATCAAAGCCGGATATTTATGATACTCCTGTACCAAGGCATCCCGATATTTTCCAGCGTTCTCGACTACGGCTGCCGCATACCATTGGCAACTTCCGCCGATAGTCTGATAAGAACGCTGCAAAGCCATCTTTCGTGGAAGCTGGTTGATAGAAGGATTCTTCGGATCGGCATGCTGAATGGTATTCATGACTGCCTGACCGATAAACAATGGACGGTTTTCCGCATGCTTCGCCCACCAGTCAACCAGTGTTTCGTAATCGGCTGCCTTGTGTCCTATCTCCCAATAAATCTGAGGAATGTTATAATCAATCCATCCTTCACGTGCCCAAAGCAATACGTCGGCATAAAGATCATCATAGTTCTGCAAACCATTTGTGTTGCTGCCCAACGGATCTGTTTTCTGATTGCGGTAAATACCGAACGGGCTGATACCGAACTTCACCCACGGTTTGATGCCCCGTATCGTTTCATGAAGTTTCTTGATCAGGATATTCACGTTGCCACGACGCCAGTCCGCCTTATTGCTAAAACCGCCTCCGTAACGGGCAAAGCTCGCATTGTCCGGGAAATCGACTCCCTTGATCGGATAAGGATAGAAATAATCGTCCATGTGGATAGCATCTACATCGTAACGGGATACAATATCGGAAACAATCTTGCAGATATGCTCACGGCTTTCGGGAAGTGCCGGATCAAAATAGATCTGATCGCCATAAGTGACAAACCATTCCGGATGTTCATGATAAATATGTGTCGGTGCCAGTTGATTCTTCAATGAAGTCTTCACACGGTAGGGATTGATCCATGCATGGAATTCCATATTCCGTTTATGGCATTCTTCGATCATGAATTGCATCGGGTCCCACATCGGGGAAGGCATTTGCCCTTGTGTTCCTGTCAGGAAACGACTCCACGGTTCGTGTTGTGAAGCATACAATGCATCCGCTTCGGGACGCACCTGAAAGATAATCGCATTGATACCCGCTCCCTGAAGAGAGTTCAGCTGACCGACCAGTGTCTGTTTCAGCTTCTCTGTCGGTATGCCACGGAACTGTCCGTTGACAGCCTGTATCCATGCAGCACGAAACTCACGTTTAGGATATGCATTGCCCGACGGCGCCTGCGCTCTTACTCCTGCCGCCAGAAGCAGAACTAATAAGAAAAGATAGTTTTTCAGATTCATAATGTTCTTGAGTCATAAAATAATGTGGTGCAAAGATAATAGATGCAGATACTATCTCCAACTATTATTGAGGCCATTCGACAACAAATCTTGCACCACCCGCGTAGCTAGTGTCCAGATAGACATTTCCATCCACTAATTCCATGATCTGACGGATAATAGACAATCCCAGTCCGGTGCCCTGAGTGAAGGCATCGACCTTCGCGAACCGTTCGAAAATGGAGTCCCGGTAGTTTTCATCGATTCCGGGACCGGAATCTTCGATAATAAAACGTACCAGACGATTCGGTTTGTCTTCTGCATAACTGAGACGTATAAAGCCGGATTCCGTGAATTTATTGGCATTGTTCAGCAAACCGAGCAGCACACGCTTCATCCAAATTTCAACCGTACACACTTCGACCGGAGTAGAAGAAGGCATATATTGTAACTCGATTCCTTCTTTCAGATTCTGACGAATCAATCCCAAACATTCCTGACAACACGCATCTACACTCACTGGCTTCTTCGGTATATCATCCGTCTGAGAGTCCATGTCGGCTATATCAATCACATTATTTACCAAATCAAGCAGATATGCGTTGCTGCTCTCCATCTGACGGGCATATTCTTCCATCTCTTCCTGTGTCAGCCCACCGGCAGCCATCAAGGATGAAAAACCGATAATCGAATTGAGCGGAGTACGGATTTCATGTGTAATATGCTGGATAAAAGAGCTTTTCATGTGGCTAGCCTTGATGACTGCCTTATTTGCCGCATCCAGTTTCCGGTTCAACGACAAAGAACGCATATAGTAAAACGTGATAACAATCAACAATATCAACACCAGGCATCCGACAATCACGGAAGTTATAAAGAGATTGCGGTTGACCTCCGCCCGCAATTCCAGCTTATCGTGCTCCAACTTATCCACTTCGAACTGCACGGTATATTTGCTTAATTGCTCGTCCAGTTCTGCCGAACGAATGGAATCATTAATATGTGCATAAGATTTATAAACCTCGCAGGCATCTTCAAAGCGTCCCATCTGCTCCATAAACTGTGCTTTCAACAGGTGATTGGCAGGATAACAGCTCCCCACCGAATGATGATAATCCATCAATGAGTCCAGATAGTTGAGTGCCATCTGATTGTCATTCAACGTCCGCGCACAAAGAATTTTATATCCCAACCATCCTTCACGGGGAAAAGCATTCATATTTTCGTGATAAAACTTATCCGCTTCTGCAATAAACGGCTGCGCCTCCTTCTTCCCTTTCAATGCCAGCGTAGCAATCACTTGAAACTGATAATAACGCATGGTAAGCTCCGGTCGGACAGGGATATCCTTACGCTTCATTTTCTCAATCAGTCCCGGCATACGGTTCAAGTATTCCATCGCATTGGCATACTCCCCTCTAGCCAGATAAGTCTGGATGATATTCAGTGACACCACATAGGCATCTTCATAAAAACCCGCATCGCTAAATTTTTTCAGTGCGGAAGAATAGTATTCGAGACAGAGCTTGACGTTGTTGCTGAACACCCGATGATTATATCCGATACACATCTCGCTGCAAGCCATTCCGAAAGCACTTTTGGCCGCATCCGCATCCTTCTGAAGAAGTCCAGTCTCACGCATGGCCTCATCCTGCAAACCTTTCTCGGTAAGCAACTGAATATACTGGCGCCACTGCGTATAGCGATTATTGATATTACCACGCTTCAGACACCAGTCCATATATTCATATGCAACCACTTTCAAGCTATCCGTATTTCTCAACCGGTAATAATGGGAAGCAATCTGAGAATAAGCATCGTCGATTTTAGCAGTATCATTCTGCTGCCTTGCCAATCGCATATATTCCTGATAGAAAGGTATAAAATCTTTCTGACCTATTTTATTTGAGACACTGTCGGAAAGGGCTTCCAACTGTTTTTCTTTGTTTGTGCTACTAAAGGCTAAAGTAGATGCAAAACACAGAATGAATAAGCTAATAACCATCCGGATGTTTTTCACGATTCAAGTCAATTTGTTATTATTTTGAAATGTTTGTTGTAAATTCCGGACCAAGATACGCCAATTATCCCGAAGCAATTTCTTTTTATTACCAATTATAACATATCTTAACCCGACCAAAAACCTTTCTTCTATCAATAAAATCGCTAACTTTGCCGACTATCATAAAAAAGGAGTATTTTATGTCAGAAAACAAACATATTTCGATCAAAGGAGCGCGGGTTAACAACCTGAAAAACATCGATGTAGATATTCCACGCAACAAACTTGTCGTGATCACCGGACTATCCGGTTCGGGGAAATCGTCGCTCGCTTTTGATACTCTCTATGCAGAAGGACAACGTCGTTATGTCGAGAGCCTTAGCAGCTACGCACGCCAGTTTCTGGGACGAATGAGCAAACCCGAATGTGATTTTATTAAAGGAATCCCACCGGCAATCGCCATCGAACAGAAAGTGAACAGCCGCAATCCGAGATCTACCGTAGGAACTTCCACCGAGATTTATGAATATCTGCGCTTGCTTTATGCGCGGGTGGGACGGACATATAGCCCCGTCAGCGGAGAAGAAGTCAAGAAGCATTCGACGGAGGACATCGTCAACTGTATGCTTTCGCATCCGGAGGGGACCAGATATACCGTATTGACCCCTATCCGCCTGCGCGAAGACCGTACCCTGCAGCAACAACTGGAGATAGACCTGAAACAAGGCTTCAACCGGGTAGAAGTGAACGGTGAAATGAAACGTATCGATGAATACAAGCCGGTGGCAGGCGACGAAGTTTATCTGCTGGTAGACCGTATGGCAGTGGCAAACACGAAAGATGCCATCAGCCGACTGACGGACTCTGCCGAAACTGCCATGTATGAAGGGGACGGTACGTGTATGCTACGTTTTTATCTGCCGGACGGCACCACCAGGCTATATAATTTCAGTACGAAATTCGAAGCGGACGGCATCACTTTTGAGGAGCCGAACGATCAGATGTTCTCGTTCAACTCTCCTATCGGTGCCTGCCCCGTATGCGAGGGCTTCGGCAAGGTGATCGGCATTGACGAGCATCTGGTAGTGCCCAACCGCTCGCTATCCGTGTATGAAGGGGCCATCGTCTGCTGGCGTGGCGAGAAGATGGGAGAATGGAAAGATGAACTGATTCATAATGCGGATAAGTTCGATTTCCCGATTTTCACTCCTTACTATGAGCTGACAGACGAGCAACGTCGCACACTCTGGGAAGGAAACCAATACTTCCATGGCATCAACGATTTCTTCAAGATGCTGGAAGAGAATCAATATAAGATACAGTACAGGGTAATGCTGGCACGCTACCGGGGAAAAACAATCTGTCCGAAATGTCACGGTACACGTTTGAAACCGGAGGCAGGATATGTGCGGGTAGACGGAAAGAGCATTTCCGAACTGGTAGATTTACCCATCACGGAACTAAAAGAGTTCTTCGACCATCTGAACCTCAACGAACACGATAGCAATGTAGCCCGCAGAATTCTGATTGAAATCAACAGCCGCATCCGCTTTCTGATAGATGTAGGGTTGGGATATCTGACTTTAAACCGGCTCAGCAACTCGCTGTCGGGTGGAGAAAGCCAGCGTATCAACCTGGCAACGTCATTAGGAAGCAGCCTCGTCGGCAGTCTCTATATTCTGGATGAGCCGAGTATCGGTTTGCACAGCCGTGACACCGACCGTCTGATCCGCGTATTGCGTCAATTGCAGGAACTCGGAAATACGGTGGTAGTGGTAGAGCACGATGAAGAAATAATCCGTGCCGCCGATTACATCATTGATATCGGTCCGAATGCCGGTCGTCTGGGTGGAGAAGTCGTTTATCAGGGCGATATGAAAGACCTGAAAAAAGGCAGCAATAGTCATACGGTACGGTATCTGTTGGGAGAAGAGGAGATTCCCGTTCCCGAACATCGTCGGCCGTGGAACAATTATATCGAACTGACAGGTGCCCGCGAAAACAATCTGAAAGGAGTGAATGTAAAGTTCCCTCTCAATGTGATGACAGTAGTCACGGGTGTTTCCGGTTCCGGTAAGAGTACGTTAGTGCGGGATATCTTCTATCGGGCACTAAAGCGCGAACTGGATGAATGCAGCGACCGCCCGGGAGAGTTCTCTTCTATCGGTGGAAGCCTACGTGACTTGAGAAATATCGAATTTGTCGATCAAAACCCAATAGGCAAATCGTCCCGTTCCAATCCGGTGACTTACATCAAGGCTTATGATGAAATCCGGAAGCTATGGGCGGAACAGCCTCTGGCAAAACAAATGGGATACACAGCCGGACATTTCAGTTTTAACAGCGAAGGCGGACGATGCGAGGAATGTAAAGGCGAAGGAACCATCACCGTAGAAATGCAGTTTATGGCAGACTTGGTGCTGGAATGCGAATCCTGTCACGGTAAACGTTTTAAAGCAGATACACTGGAAGTGAAATTCCAGGATAAGAACATCTATGATGTACTGGAAATGACAGTAAACCAAGCCGTCGAATTCTTCACCGAACATGGTCAGAAGAAAATTGTAAAAAGACTGCTTCCACTACAGGATGTCGGACTGGGATATATCAAATTAGGCCAGTCCTCTTCTACCCTATCCGGTGGCGAAAACCAACGTGTGAAGCTGGCATTCTACCTGAGTCAGGAGAAAGCCGACCCGACCCTGTTTATTTTTGACGAACCAACCACCGGACTGCACTTCCACGACATCCGCAAGCTGTTGGATGCCTTCGACGCACTCATCCGACGGGGACACAGCATTGTCATCATCGAACATAATATGGACGTTATCAAATGTGCCGATTATGTAATCGACCTCGGACCGGAAGGCGGAGACAAAGGCGGAAATATCGTAGCGGTAGGTACCCCGGAAGAAGTAGCCGCTTGCGGAGCAAGCTATACGGGGCAGTTTCTGAAAGAAAAGCTTGCTTAATGAATAATGGATAATGGCTATGCAGTAAACAGCGCAGCTCATTATCCATTTTCAATTATCCATTATCCATTGTTAAAAGTAGAATCCGAATCCGACCTTAACGCCGAAACGTGACATGTCGCTATCGTTGAAGCGCCATTTGTAATATACGGCGGGTTCGATGGTTACGGTGCGGGAAAGGAAGTAAGCGTATCCGGCTTCGATGCCTAGCCCCCAGTCAGTCTGGTGATGTCCTCCGCTCCAACGGAAGCGGTTCCAGTCGAGACCTCCGCCCAGATAAACACCGGTGGAATTAAAGTAGAAACGCATTCCTGTTCCTAATGTGTATTCGTCTACGGGTTTTGACCAATCAGCACCGACATTAACCATCAATGCGATACCGTCGGCAAGGAATGTACCGGCTTGCGCACCAATACCAAACTTCGCCTTATCATTTTTACTATACGAAAAATCCAATCCCGTTACAGAAGGATTAAGAATCATTTTTCCTTTCTCAAATTGTGCCTGGGCAGCTATTGATACCACCAGCAGACAAATAGCTAAAGCTAATTTCTTCATAAATTTACTTTTTTAAGTGAATAGATTGTTCGTTTTTTTTACGGCGTTCACGCATTTGTTCCTTCTTCCGGAGCACGAGCCAAAGCAAGAGTACGATGACGTAAGAACCTACCACCGTAAGAATCTTCTCCGTCTGGCCGACTTCCGTGTTGCGAGGTAACAAATAGGCTGCCGTTACTGATACATAAATAAGGAATGCGATAGCAACTCCTGTCGATTTTTTTATTTTCTTCATTCTGATAGTTTTCTAGTTTTTTGTTTTCCCAGCCAGATAAAGAACCAGGCAATAGCTACCACTACGCATCCTATACCGATGCAGTAGGAAACTATATGCGAGAGTCCCAGCCCTTCGGGAGCAATACATATATAAGTAGAACAAACACTCGTCATAAATAAGGCGGGGATCAGCGTAATCCAATAAGGCTTTTTGGCTACCACAAGGTAGACCGTGATAGCCCAGAGGGTGAACACCGCCAATGTCTGGTTGGCCCAGGCAAAGTAACGCCAGATCATGTTAAATCCGTCCGCGTCACGCAAGCTATAAAGAAGCAGACCGATAGCTACTGCGAACATCGGAATACAAATGTATAAACGACGGCGCATACTTTTTTGTTCCAGTCCCAGAAAGTCCGCCACAATCAGACGGGCGGAACGGAAAGCGGTATCTCCCGAAGTAATGGGAGCCGCAATTACTCCAAGAATGGCGAGCACTCCACCGATAGCTCCCAGCCAGTCTTTAGTGATAGCGTCTACTATCACGGAAGCATTACTTTCTTCCATTCCATTTTCATGGAAGAAATAAGTAGCGGCTGCCGCCCATATCAAAGCAACGATGCCTTCGGTAATCATTGCACCATAGAAAACCGGACGTCCATGACGTTCTGAAGTCATGCAGCGGGCCATTAAAGGACTCTGCGTGGCATGGAAACCGGATATGGCACCACAGGCGATACTCACAAACATAATCGGGAAGATCGGCAGTTCACTGGCATCCGGATTGGTATTCTGCAAGCCGTCCCATAGTTCGGGCAAAACAGGGTGATTGACATAAAGCATTACCAGGATACCGACTGCCATAAACAGCAAGGCTACTGCAAACAACGGATATATTTTACCGATGATCTTATCGACCGGAAGCAGGGTAGCCAGAATATAATATAGGAAGACCACGACAATCCAAAAAGTAGCGTCCAGACTTTCCGGAGTCAGCTTGGCCAATAGTCCGGCAGGTCCGGCTACGAAGACGGAACCGACGAGAATCATCAGAAGAACAGTAAATCCACGCATTATCTGTTTGGTAGTCAGTCCCAGATAACGGCCTATGATTTCGGGAAGACTCTCTCCCCCATGACGTAAAGAAAGCATTCCGGCAAAGTAATCATGAACAGCGCCTGCAAAAATACTTCCCAATACAATCCATAAATAAGAAGAAGTACCGAACTTCGCTCCCATAATCGCACCGAATATCGGACCCAGTCCGGCGATATTAAGGAATTGAATCATGAATATTTTCCAAGTAGGCAACGGAATATAGTCTACTCCGTCGGCTTTGGTAAGAGCCGGTGTTTTACGGTCGTCCGGACCAAAGACGCGCTCCATCAGGCGTCCATACGTGAAATAGCCTGCTATCAACGCCAGCAGGCACAGGGTAAATGTAATCATGGCGTGTTGTTTTTTAACTGTCGCAAATGTAACATAATCTCACGAAACAGCCCAACAATACCGACACTTTTGCTAACTTTGCAGGGATTTAAAACAAAAAATAAAGAATATGCACCGAACTATTTTCATTCTTTCACTTTTGTTTCTTGTTCTTCCGGCAAAGGTTCAGATACAACCTCCTTTCTTTTCAATGCTAATATAGATAATCCAATATATACACCAAGGTCTGAATTACTGCTTCTTCATTTCATCAGCTGTCACGATTTTCCATTTATCCAAGTCTTCAATTTGGCCGCTTCTATTGCCTACCACCTCTGTGCTGTTGGCAGAAGACAAACCAATTCTTGCTTCAGGAGACAGCCCCAATGAATAATAGCCTTCATCATCCGTAGGTGTCAGGAACAATGCATATTTAGGATCATGCACTCGCCAGTCATCACCCGGCTTACCCACAATCACTTTATCTCCATTATTCATTACATGAAGGTTGGTCGCTATATTTCTGACACGGAGGATATGATACGTCAAATTCTCGATACAAAACAACTGGGACTTCTTTTCCGAATCATATTTTGCGGCAGAAATCACTTTCGAATCCGGATTACAATCCAGTACCATACCGGTTGCCTTGTTTACCAAATAGACCTGAGATACATTATCGGTTACATAAGGCATATATTTTTCCTTGATAGTTACTGATTTCAGTTTGGCATCCTGTCCTCTCCATTGTACAGTCACTTTATGTTTGCCTTTTATCCGACGGTCGAAAAGAGCAGATTGTGTAGTGAAATTCTTAGAGTCGGCACCCGAAACATCAACCGAGGCAAAAGGAATTGTTTCAGTATCCAGATAGAAATCCAAGTATCCCGATTTCTTTTTATTCAATTGCACGTCAACCTCTACTTTCTCATACGTAGGCAACGAGCCAAAATGTACATCGAATGACAATCTCGTACCGTTCTTCGCTTTTTCAATAGCACCATTCTTCATCTTCGCCTTCGAACCCGAAAGAGAAATATCCGAAGCAGCCACTGTTATCCCACCGGGGTTCATAACGAATTCACCCGTTATCGCCTTATACACTTCCTTCGCTATAATATAATGCCCTCTATGGTCGGGATGCACCCAATCGTTGCCACCCGGCATAAATTCCGGATGTCCCTTCAAGGGATTATACAGATCTACACAGACCAGATTAAGTTCCTCCGCAATCTCTCTTACGGCAGGCTGAATATAATTCTTTGCTACATTGTCATCAAATGAACCAAGAAATCCCCCATCGCCATAATACATCGGCGGAGGCGTACAAATATAAATATCCGGTTTAGTCGAAAGAGCCTGGAATTTAGCGATCAACTTCTTATAGTCTGCTTTAAAAGTCTCTTTACCATATTTTTCGAAATTCTTCTTGTTGGCATCATTTGCACCAAACTTAATAATGACAATATTAGGTTTATACTCAAGTGCCGCTGCGCATTGCTCAGAATTAATGTAAGCGAATTGATATTCATTAGGATTTTCGGGAGTAGTCGCATCTTCTCTTAATTTTATAAATACCCCGGAAGAGCCTTTACCAAATTTGGTAACTTCATAATCATCACCGAGCATTTCAGCCAGAGGCATCGCGTAATAACCATAATCATTCGTTCCCCCGGTGATACTGTTTCCAACAGTAGCAACTCTAATCTTTCCCGTCTGGGCAGTCAGACTCGCCGCAAACAAAAGACAGAGCGACACAGATAGTAGCTTTTTCATTGTTTATTATCTTGTTATATTAATATTTTATATTTCGTACCTTATTAAAAGACGGCCAAGAATGCAGATACCACTAAAAGAGAATCAGTAATTTTCTGTCAAATAGCATTAAATAAAAAAGGAATAATCAATTTACAGACATTTTTGCTAGCTTTGCAGAGATTTAGCATCTAAAAGGGAATAATATGCACCGAACTATTTTCATTCTTTCACTTTTGTTTCTTATCCTTCCGGCTAAGGCGCAACCCAAGCACGAAGTTCGTGCAGCATGGATTACGGCTGTATATGGTCTGGACTGGCCCCGTACACGGGCTACGACTCCTCAGGGCATCCGCAAGCAAAAGGAAGAATTGGTGGATATCCTTGACAAACTGAAAGCTGCCAACTTCAATACTGTCCTGTTTCAGACCCGTACACGCGGAGATGTGCTGTATCCTTCTTCCATCGAACCGTTCAATTCTATCCTGACCGGAAAAGTCGGAGGAAATCCGGGATATGATCCGTTGGCTTTTGCGATTGGGGAATGCCACAAGCGGGGGATGGAATGTCATGCGTGGATGGTGACTATTCCGCTAGGCAACAAAAAGCACGTCGCTTCTCTCGGCAAACAATCTGTCACCAAGCGAGTGAAAGATATATGCGTGCCTTATAAAAATGAATATTTCCTTAATCCGGGGCATCCTGCTACGAAAGAGTATCTCATGAGACTCGTTCGTGAAGTGGTGGAGCGCTATGATATAGACGGAGTGCATTTCGACTACCTGCGCTATCCGGAGAATGCTCCTCTATTCCCCGACAAATACGATTTCCGCCGTTACAGCAAAGGACGTACTTTGGATCAATGGCGACGGGATAACATTTCCGAAATCGTCCGGTACATATATAAAGGTGTGAAAGCAATGAAGCCGTGGGTAAAGGTAAGTACTTGCCCTGTAGGAAAATACAGAGATACTTCCCGCTATTCTTCCCGTGGTTGGAATGCGTTCTATACCGTTTATCAAGACCCGCAAGGATGGCTCGGAGAAGGTATTCAGGATCAGATATATCCCATGATGTATTTTCAGGGAAACAGTTTCTATCCTTTCGCGCTCGACTGGCAGGAACAGAGCAACGGACGACAGGTTATTCCGGGGCTGGGCATCTATTTCCTCCATCCCGACGAAGGGAAGTGGACACGCGACGAAGTGGATCGTCAGATTAATTTCATCCGTAATCAGAAAATGGCAGGAGAAGGGCATTACCGTGTCAAGTATCTGATGGACAATACTCAGGGAATTTATGACGAACTGATTGAGAACTTCTATGCCTATCCGGCATTACAGCCCCCGATGACATGGTTGGATAACGTTCCGCCGTCTGCCCCCTCAGCACTCAAAGTTACGTCCATCGACAACGGATATACCGAATTGAACTGGCAACCAGCGACGGATAATGACCAACGGAATAAACCGATGTACGTGATTTATGCTTCCAATGAATATCCGGTAGATACAAAGAAAGCGGAAAATATTGTCGCACAAAGTATTCGTGAAACAAGTTACATTTATGCACCCATCCAGCCTTGGAATGCCAAGAAGTATTTTGCAGTAACGGCTATCGACCGTTGCGGGAATGAGAGTGCACCCATAAATGGAGATAAGTAGGCATTTCAGACAGTATTACCACAATATGACTTTTCCGATGTTCACCAATTCCAATTTAGCAGTATCTTCAAAGAGTTTCCATTGCTTGAAACCAGAGTTTCATCGGTGTGAAACTGTAGTTTCATCGGTGAGAAACTAGAGTTTCATACGCTTGAAACTTTAGTTCCAAACGCTCGAAACTATCTGAAACTACTGTTGATTTGATTGACTTAACCGCATGTTCCAATCACATTGAACGCATCAGCTACTTCAATAGTACTGCTCTCTCTGAAAACATTAAATCATATATCAGTCAATAATACATAAATTATCAGTCCTTAATACTTGATTTCTCAATTATTAATATCTGAGAAATCAAACGTTAACAGTTGAGATATCAGATATTAACATCCTGTAAATCAAAGAATAACACAGTAAAAACGGTATTTATCAGGACGATGCAGAGTGAGAGCAAGTCCTTGCTCTCACTCTGCTACCACTGGATCTCTAACAGCTAAAACATCGATGAATAAAGGGATACAGACGAACTGTTAGAGCATGAGAGCAAAAGCACTATCTTTTTCACTGGGGGAGAGTAAGCAAAAGAAACGCACGATACCGGCTTTGAGGCGTCACCGGTACTAACGGCAAATATCCGGCACACACCCGATTATTCTCTACGGACAAAGGGAACGAAGCCGACATCTGCCGATGTTCCTCCAAAGCCTGACCGGCTAAAGGATAATAATCAATCCGAAAAACTCCTTCCGCATCCGCAGCCAAATAACGATCCGTCAAGAGCCATGCCACCACCCCCATATTCATTCGCAGATTAATTTCGACACAAGGATGAATCCGGTAAACAGGCGCTTCATCCGGAAAATGACAAATCATCATATCCACTCCCAAGTATCCATGATAAAAGCCACCGAACAAAGCTGACAATTCTTCTTCCAAACGAGTCCGCAGCCTGATAAATTCTTCTTGTGGCACATAAGCCGATAGTTTCTGCAGAATCTTCTCGTCAGACAGCAAGTCATTCCCTGCATACATCCCACTCCCACCCGTGTGGAAGACCGAATATCCGGCAAAAACAACCCTTCCTCTCCCGTCAGCATAAAACTCCATAGCGAAATCTTCCACCTTATTATATATAGGTTCGCCTACCACCCCACCCTGAGAAGCAGCGACACGGGCACACCAACCGGAAATAAAAGTAGTAAATATGCCTTTACACCAATTCAATCCTTTCCCGCTTCCGGAAAGCGGAGCTTTTAACAAGCACGCTTCCCGCCCTTCGACGAACGCACTGCACTCCGCCAAAGTACTCAAATAAAAAGATTCTCCACAGAAGTATTCATTCAACCGCAACCCAGGCAACAACTTTACCGCCTGCAGACGATGCGAATGCTCTCTCAGAATATTCATATAATCCGCAGAAGGCAGCTCCGTCTGACCTGCCCCCAATGTCATCAAACGCTTCCGCAAAGCAGGGTCCCAACCCCACGGAGAGAACTTCCAGTCTTTACCGTCAGCCACTTCCGGTTCCGTCAACAAGGCCACATCCATGCCCAAAAGTTCACTCTTTGTTTTCAGGAAGTCCGCATTATAAGCAGACGGTGCAAGCACCGCACTTCCCGCTTCGGCATACCACATAGGAAGCAACGCCAGGTCACTCGCCATCTGTCGGGCGGAAGCCGGCGCCATATAGTTCGTCTCACCGCTTGCCAACGCCATATCATGCTCCGGATTGAATATATAAACAGGTCTTTTCGTCATGTCAAAGATGGATTCAACACATTATTCTGCAAATATATACAGGAAATAATCAGGAACTTACACAATAAAGAGAAACTTATAAATTAAAGCACATTTTTGCTATCTCTACTTTGCAAATCCTAAAAAAAGCACTATATTTGCCAGCCGAAAAACAAAGAAACGAAATGGAATCATTCTATCGCACACACGCCTACCTCGTTGAGCACACCAATGCCCCCGTTCGCCGCGATCTTATGGACGAGATCGACTGGAGTGACCGTCTGATTGGTATCAAAGGGACACGTGGCGTAGGAAAAACCACTTTCCTCCTGCAGTACGCCAAAGAGAAATTCGGCACCGACCGTTCCTGTCTGTTCATCAATATGAACAACTTTTATTTCTCCGGTCACAGCCTTGTTGACTTCGCCAACGAGTTTCAGAAACGTGGCGGAAAAGTACTGCTGATCGACCAGGTGTTCAAACATCCCGAATGGAGCAAAGAGCTACGAATGTGCTATGACCGTTTCCCCAGCCTGAAGATTGTCTTCACCGGTTCTTCCGTCATGCGACTCAAAGAGGAAAACCTCGAATTGCGTGACATTGCGAAAAGTTATAACCTGCGCGGATTCTCTTTCCGTGAATTTCTGAACCTGCAGACAGGAATGAAATTCCGGGCATACAGCCTCGAAGAAATCCTCAGTACACATGAACAGATAGCCAAAGGAGTACTTTCCAAAGTACGACCGCTGGATTATTTTCAGGATTACCTGCATCATGGTTTCTACCCTTTCTTCCTTGAAAAACGTAATTTCTCGGAGAATCTGCTGAAAACAATGAACATGATGGTAGAAGTGGATATCTTGCTGATCAAACAAATTGAGCTGAAATATCTTTCAAAGATAAAAAAATTACTATATTTGTTGGCTGTGGACGGACCGAAAGCTCCGAACGTGAGCCAACTGGCAAGTGACGTACAGACATCCCGCGCTACGGTAATGAACTATATCAAGTATCTGGCAGACGCGCGTCTGATTAATCTGGTTTACCCGAAAGGAGAAGAATTCCCAAAGAAACCGTCAAAGATTATGATGCACAACTCTAACCTGATGTACTCCATTTATCCGGTGAAAGTGGAAGAACAGGATGTACTCGACACGTTCTTCGTTAACACTTTATGGAAAGACCATAAGGTACATAAAGGAGATAAAAACGTCTCTTTCATGGTAGACGAAGTGATGCCGTTCAAAATTTGTGCGGAAGGTACAAAAATAAAGAATAACCCGGACGTGACGTATGCGTTGCAAAAGGCTGAGATAGGCCGCGGCAACCAAATACCTCTTTGGATGTTCGGATTCTTATACTAAAAAGATTTATTTACTTAAATATTTAATTTAGTTATGACTAAACAGAAGAAATTCATCACATGTGATGGTAACCAAGCTGCAGCACATATCTCGTATATGTTCTCTGAAGTAGCAGCTATCTACCCCATCACTCCTTCTTCGACTATGGCTGAGTACGTAGACGAATGGGCTGCCGCAGGACGTAAGAACATCTTCGGCGAAACAGTATTGGTACAGGAAATGCAATCTGAAGGTGGTGCTGCCGGTGCAGTTCACGGTTCTCTTCAGGCTGGTGCATTGACTACTACTTACACTGCTTCTCAGGGTCTTCTTTTGATGATCCCTAACATGTACAAGATTGCCGGTGAATTCTTGCCTTGTGTATTCCACGTTTCTGCTCGTACACTGGCTTCTCACGCATTGTGTATCTTCGGTGACCATCAGGACGTAATGTCAGCTCGTCAAACCGGCTTCGCTATGTTGGCAGAAGGTTCTGTACAGGAAGTTATGGATTTGGCAGGTGTTGCTCATCTGGCTACTATCAAATCACGCGTTCCGTTCATGAACTTCTTCGATGGTTTCCGTACTTCTCACGAAATCCAGAAGATCGAAATGTTGGAAAACGACGACCTCGCTCCGCTGATCGACCAGGAAGCTTTGGCTGAATTCCGTGCCCGTGCACTGAATCCGATGAAGCCGGTTGCCCGTGGTATGGCTGAAAACCCCGACCACTTCTTCCAACATCGTGAATCATGCAATAACTACTATGAAGCAGTTCCTGCTATCGTAGAAGAATACATGAACGAAATTTCCAAGATCACAGGCCGCAAATACGGTTTGTTCGATTACTACGGTGCAGAAGATGCAGAACGCGTAATTATCGCAATGGGTTCTGTAACTGAAGCTGCCCGCGAAGCTATCGACCACTTGGTAGCAAACGGCGAAAAAGTAGGTATGGTTGCCGTACACTTGTATCGTCCGTTCTCTGCTAAACACTTCCTGGCTGCTGTACCCAAGACTGCAAAGAGCATCGCAGTGCTTGACCGTACAAAAGAACCGGGTGCTAACGGCGAACCTCTTTACCTTGACGTTAAAGACTGCTTCTATGGCGCAGAAAATGCTCCTGTTATCGTTGGCGGTCGCTACGGTCTGGGTTCAAAAGATACAACTCCGGCACAGATCATCTCTGTATTCGAAAACTTGGCTATGCCAATGCCGAAGAACCACTTCACTATCGGTATCGTAGACGACGTTACGTTCACTTCTCTTCCTCAGAAAGAAGAAATCGCTCTGGGCGGTGAAGGTATGTTCGAAGCTAAATTCTACGGTCTGGGTGCTGACGGCACAGTAGGTGCCAACAAGAACTCTGTTAAGATTATCGGTGACAACACCGACAAACACTGTCAGGCTTACTTCTCTTACGACTCCAAGAAGTCGGGTGGTTTCACTTGTTCTCACTTGCGTTTCGGTGACACTCCGATCCGTTCTACTTACTTGGTAAATACTCCGAACTTCGTTGCTTGTCACGTTCAGGCTTACCTGCACATGTACGACGTAACACGTGGTTTGCGTAAGAACGGTTCTTTCTTGCTGAACACCATCTGGGAAGGCGAAGAACTGGCTAAGAACCTGCCTAACAAGGTGAAGAAATACTTTGCACAGAACAACATCTCTGTATACTATATCAACGCAACTCAGATTGCAATGGAAATTGGTTTGGGCAACCGTACCAATACAATCCTTCAGTCTGCATTCTTCCGTATCACAGGCGTAATCCCTGTAGATCAAGCTGTTGAACAGATGAAGAAATTCATCGTTAAGTCTTACGGCAAGAAGGGTGAAGACGTTGTAAACAAGAACTATGCTGCTGTAGACCGCGGTGGTGAATACAAGACTCTAACTGTTGATCCTGCTTGGGCTAACCTGCCGGATGATGCAAAAGCAGAAAACAATGATCCTGCTTTCATCAACGAAGTAGTTCGTCCGATCAATGCACAGGACGGTGACTTGCTGCCGGTATCTGCATTCAAGGGTATCGAAGACGGTACTTGGTATCAAGGTACTTCCAAATACGAAAAACGTGGTGTAGCTGCATTCGTTCCCGAATGGAATGCTGAAAACTGTATTCAGTGTAACAAGTGTGCTTACGTTTGTCCTCACGCTTCTATCCGTCCGTTCGTACTCGATGCTGAAGAGCAGAAGGGTGCTAAGTTCGAGCAACTGAAAGCTGTAGGTAAAGCATTCGATGGTATGACATTCCGTATTCAGGTAGACGTTCTCGACTGTCTGGGTTGCGGTAACTGTGCCGACATCTGTCCGGGTAATCCGAAGAAGGGTGGCAAGGCATTGACCATGAAACACCTTGAAAGCCAGTTGGCCGAAGCTGATAACTGGACTTACTGCGCTGAAAACGTGAAGAGCAAACAACACCTGGTAGACATCAAGGCTAACGTGAAGAACTCTCAGTTCGCAACTCCGTTGTTTGAGTTCTCAGGCGCTTGCTCCGGTTGTGGTGAAACTCCGTACGTGAAACTGATTTCTCAGTTGTTCGGTGACCGTGAAATGGTTGCTAACGCTACAGGATGTTCTTCTATCTACTCCGGTTCAGTTCCTTCTACTCCGTACACTATGAACGAAAAGGGTCACGGTCCTGCATGGGCTAACTCCTTGTTCGAAGACTTCTGTGAATTTGGTCTGGGTATGGAACTGGCTAACGAAAAGATGCGTGCCCGTCTGGTGAAAGTAATGAACGAAGCTATCGCTTCTGATTGCTGCCCGGCTGAATACAAAGAAGTATTTGCTGAATGGATCAACAATATGCTGGATGCAGAAAAGACTAAGGAACTGGCCGAAAAGATCATTCCGATGGTAGAAGCTGCTAAAGATAAATGCAACCACTGCAAGCAAATCGCTGATCTGCAACAATATCTTGTTAAACGCAGCCAATGGATCATCGGTGGTGACGGTGCTTCTTATGATATCGGTTACGGTGGTCTTGACCATGTAATCGCTTCCGGTAAGGACGTTAACATCCTTGTATTGGATACTGAGGTTTACTCTAACACAGGTGGTCAGTCTTCTAAAGCTACTCCGGTAGGCGCTATCGCTAAGTTTGCTGCTGCAGGTAAGCGTGTACGTAAGAAAGACCTCGGTCTGATGGCTACTACTTACGGTTATGTATATGTTGCTCAGATTGCTATGGGTGCTGACCAGGCTCAGACTCTGAAAGCTATCCGTGAAGCTGAAGCATATCCGGGACCATCACTGATCATCGCTTACGCTCCATGTATCAACCACGGTCTGAAAGCCGGTATGGGTAAGAGCCAGGAAGAAGAAGAAAAGGCTGTTAAGTGCGGTTACTGGCACTTGTGGCGTTACAACCCTGCTTTGGAAGAAGAAGGCAAGAATCCGTTCCAACTGGATAGCAAAGAACCTAACTGGGAAGACTTCCAAGGTTTCTTGAAGGGTGAAGTTCGTTACGCTTCTGTAATGAAACAATATCCTGCTGAAGCTGAAGAACTGTTTAAAGCTGCTGAAGAAAACGCTAAATGGCGTTACAACAGCTACAAACGTCTTGCCAGAGAAAACTGGGGAGCTGATACAGCTGAATAATAAGTAGAAATACTTTGTACATAATAAAAGGCAGGAATTCTGGAAACAGATTCCTGCCTTTTTTGTTTATATCTTAGAAGTAACGATTACTTCTCACGAAGATATTCATTAAAACTCTAAAGATATGATCGGATTTGTTATTTGGATTATCGGTTTGATACTGACTTTCAGAGCTGCCATAGAGATTTGGAATATAAATGCGGCTGTAGAGAAAAGACTTATAGCGATTGTATTAATCGTTCTTACCAGCTGGCTGGGACTACTTTTCTACTACTTCTATGGTAAAGAAAGAATGGCGGGATGGTTGAAGTAGTGTTTGCATATCAATCTTTCTCAGGAATCCAACTGTTCACCAGTTCCTGATGTTCTTCCATCCATTGACGGGCAGCCTGTCTTTCCGTTGTCTGCGCCTCTTCCAGAGCAGTCATTAAGGAGCTGATTTCCGCATCTGTCAGACGAATGTTGCCCAAAAGTTCGGCAGCAAAAGGGTCTTTCTCGCTAAAACCTTTCCATGCTATGGTATGAATGGATTCCGTATTTCCATATATCAGCTTCGGGTCCTGAAGAACTTTCAGCTTGAAACGGTCGAACATCCAGTGAGGCGTCCATCCCGTCACGACAATCCAGTCTTTCTTATCAATCGCTTTCTTTAGGGAAGCAGTCATGGCAGGTCCGCTCGAAGTCATCAGTTTATAATCCAATCCATAGTCTTTGATGGCCTGATCGGTAGCTTTCATAATACCGGCTCCGGCATCAATACCGACAATCTGACCGGAGAAACGTTCCTTTTCCGCGTTCAGTTCTTCGATTGAGTTGATCGTAACGTAATCCGGAACCACCAGCCCGATACGGGCACCATCATAAATATCCCCGATAACTTCGAGTTTATCCCCGTATTGTTTCATATAATCTTCCATAGTGACAGGCATCCAGACATCCATAAATACGTCTGCTTTCTTACGGGAGATAGAGGTAAATATAGGTGCAAGGTCGGCATTCAGCAACTTTACATCGTACCCCTGATCTTCAAAAATCGCTTTGGCAAGGTTTGTCATTGCAATACCTTCCGACCAGTTGGCATAAGCGATACTTATCTTCTTACTCTTTCCGTTGTCTCCGCAGGAAACGAAGGTTAAGAGTATGCCGGCAATAAACATTGCCGCAATCATTTTTATCTTATTCATTGATTATTCCTTTCTTTGGTGTGATTCTTATTTCTTTTTACTTTTTCTGTTATCTGCCATACCCTGAGTGATGCGGTCCAGCACGATCGCCAATATCACGACTGCGATACCGCCTTCAAATCCGAGTCCGATTTTCATTTGGGTGATACCTTTCAGCACGATTTCTCCCAATCCTCCGGCAGAAATCATGGCAGCAATCACTACCATCGAAAGTGACATCATGATCGTCTGGTTGATTCCCGTCAGAATAGTAGGCAACGCCAAAGGCAATTGCACCTTATAAAGAAGCTGCCAGGGAGTAGCTCCAAAAGAGCGGGAGGCTTCTACTACGTTTTTAGGAACCTGACGAATGCCCAGACCGGTCAGACGAACCACAGGAGGCATTGCAAAGATGATGGTGGCAAAAGCTCCCGGCACAGTTCCCAATCCGAAGAATAGAACGGCAGGAATCAGATAGACAAAGGCAGGCATTGTCTGCATAAAGTCGAGGACAGGGCGCATTATCTTGTTACAACGATCACTGTTGGCAGTCCAGATTCCCAACGGAACGCCTAAAAGCAATGCCAGACAAGTGGAAGAAAGTACCAATGCCAATGTCTGCATCGTTTCTTCCCAAAAGCCCATGCCGTAAATAAGCAATAAACCCAAGAGGGTAAATACGGCTGTCCCCTTACCCGACTTAAACCAGGCGAGCGCAGCCAGCACTGCAATTGTGATATAAAAAGGTATTCCAAACAGTACGTGCTGAAAACCGTCTATGAATCCTCCGATCCCCATGCTGAGAGCATCAAAAAAGGAAGCAAAATGTTCTGTGAGCCAATTAATGGCAGTCTCTATATATTGTCCGATATTTATCATAATTCTATTGCGTTTTGAATGATTTCATTAATTTCTTCTTTATCTTTTCCCGTTACTTCGATGATCAATGAGGAAAGTGGCACTACGCCTTCAAACTCCCGATTCTCATTTACGACCCAGATTGGCGAGTTCGTTTTTGTCATCAACGGAAGAATATCTTCCAGCACCGTATCACCCAGCACTGAATGAACTTCATGCCTTACTACGGACTCGATGGAGCGGATTTGCTCTTTTCGTAGTTTCAGCAAGTCATTCAACCGCACCTCTCCTACTAACAGATTATTGGAATCGACTACCGGAAGAACGGTCAGATTCCGTTCGCGCATCTTACGGATCAGCACCTCCGGGCCTTCTTTCTTCAAACGTGCCACTATGGGTTTATCTACCATAACAGAGGAAGCTGTTATAATCTTGCTTCGATCTACATTCTCCACAAATCGTTCTACATAAGCGTTGGCAGGTTCGGTCAGGATTTCTTCCGATGTACCGATTTGTACAATTTCTCCATCCTTCATGATAGCAATCCGGTCACCCAATTTAATCGCTTCACTCAGGTCGTGAGTAATAAAGACAATCGTTTTTTTCATCTTCGACTGCAAAGTCAGCAGTTCATCCTGCATCTGCACACGGATCAAAGGATCGAGTGCCGAGAAGGCCTCATCCATCAACAGGACTTCGGGATTATTGGCCAAAGCCCGCGCCAGCCCGACACGCTGCTGCATCCCACCCGACAGTTCACTTACCATCTGATTCTCGTAGCCTTTCAGCCCCACCAGTTGCATGCTTTCCATCGCTTTCTGCTCCCGTTCTCCCTTTTTTACTCCCTGTAGTTCGAGCCCGAAAGCTATATTATGCAAGACAGAACGGTGAGGAAGCAGACCGAAGTTCTGAAAGACCATAGCCAGTTCTTTCCGGCGAATCTGCAACAGTTCCTTATCCGACACTTTGGCTATGTCTGTTCCATTGATAATCACTTCTCCGGAAGTAGGGCGTATCAAACGGTTGATGCAGCGGAGTAAAGTGGACTTTCCACTACCGGACAGCCCCATAATGACGAATATTTCGCCTTCATTAATGGAAAGATTCGCATCTTTCACCGCAACTGTACATCCGGTCGCTTTCAATATTTCACTTTTTGTTTTACCTTCTTTCAACATCTTCAAAGCCTTCTGCTTCTCATTGCCAAAAACCAGATAGAGATCTTTAATTTCTATTTTACTCATACAATAAAATGGTTTAGGTTATTAAAATAATATACACAGCAAGACAAGAACAAACGATAACAGGAATCTTTCTTTATATCGTATAAAGTTCTGATTTAAATACGGGACAAATAACAATGAATCCCGAAATAATTAATAAAATGATTATTGACAGACTGAGTAATTAAAAAAGGAATAGAATTTGATAAGATAATCCTTTCAACGAATAGCAAAAAATAGCATTTTTATGTATAAAAACAGCCTGTTCCAGTATCTTGCTGGCACAAAGATACAAAAAACGGATTAAACATACAAATTATATTCAAAATCCGGGGCATACAGAGGGCTTTATTTGTAATGATATGGAAAGTTTCCGGGTAATATTCCCCTATCACTCAGCAAAATAGAACAAACCGGCAGATAAATATAAAATAAGTTTGAATATTTCACTTAAACACCGTATATTTGGCGTCAATAACTAAACTAGATTTATATGTTCAACAGGGCTATTACAATTTTCCTGGGGAAGGATAATTGTCATTACACAACAAAAGAAAAACAAACAGGTACTGCCACACTAGACGACAAAAGCCAAGTACAGTTCCTTAGTAAAAAGAACCCCAAAATGCCGTTTTTCTATAGCCGGCGGAATCTCTACATGATAGGTTTCCTGCTCGCTTTTATAGTGACTCTGCTCGAATTTATACGAGGACGGCATCAAAACTTTATGGTCTTCTCGGACGCTACTCAATTCTTCTGGCAAGGCATCAGCCCATACACAACTGAATTTGTAGAAGCTCACGGACGCTACTTCCTTTATTCTCCAGTTTTCACGGTATTGTTCGCTCCGTTTGCGTATCTGCCTGCATGGCTGGGACCTTTCGCGTGGAATCTATTCAATTATTCGCTGTTCTTTATGGCGATCTTCACGCTGCCCCAACAATTCACCCAGCAGCAGAAATGCCGTATGTTCCTTTTTCTGTTACTGATTTTAGGACAAAGTTTACTTTCATTTCAGTATAACATAACGGTAGCCTATTTATTCTTATTCGCCTATACGTTATTGGAAAAAGACCGTGGATTTCTGGCTGTTCTGTTAATCATGATTTCGGGATGTACCAAAGTATATGGAATTTTCGAACTGGCATTGTTGCTGTGCTATCCTCACGTATGGCGTAACTTTGGCTATGCCGTTACAATGGGCATTGTATTGCTTGCATTACCGTTAATCAAAATAGCTCCTGCAGATTTGCTCCCCTATTATGAAGAATGGTGCCATAGTCTTGCTGTTCATCAGTCCACCGGAGCTTATGATTCATTTTTCTATGCCCGCCCCATTGCAGCATGGACATTGCCACACTTCCGTGCACTTCAGATAGGAATGCTCGGCTTGCTGACTCTGCTCTTTTTGGGGAATTTCCGCAAATGGTCGTCTTTTGCCTTCCGTGCCCAGGCTTTGGGCATTCTCATGGGCTGGGTAGTATTACTGAGTGACTCCGCCGAGAAGCATACCTATATTATCGCATTGGCAGGTTTCATGCTCTGGTATTGGAGCAGACCAACACGTACCGCAACAGACAAGATTCTATTTTGGTGCTGTTTTGTGCTGTTATGTATCGTTCCTATCGACATATTCGTCCCTGTACCCATCAGAGATTTCATTACCAGGACCTTATGGCTTCATGTATGGGTTTTCTTTATTGTATGGATACGGATGATATGGCTTACCTTCCTTGCATCCTTCATTCATCCACGTGCCACAAATGTTCTTTCAGATTAACGCATCCGTTAGCTTTGAAAGAAACTTCTTCTGCCAGCAAGAGTTGTTTTTGTTCCACCCAACCGGGCACCAGCCTTCCGGCGGAATTTACAACTCTATGGCAGGGAATGGATAATTCATCCGGCACTTCTTTCAATGCACGTCCCACCATCCGCGAGCATTGGGGTGCCCCCAACAGCAAAGCAATACCTCCATAAGTAGATACTTTTCCCACAGGTATCTGGGATACGACTTCGTACACTTCCTTCCGAAAGGATTCAGAAAAGCTCTCTTTATCTACTTTATAATCTTTCATATATCCCTCTTTACGATCACAATGAAATCATCCTTTCCTTTTCAGGAAATCTGTCGGGCTCTCTCCAAACTGCTCTTTATAGCACTTGGCGAAATAAGAAGGTGAACTGAAACCGACTTCATAACCAATCTCCGCTACGGTCATGTCCGAAGAAGCAAGCAAAGAAGCTGCCTTCTTCAAACGGGCGATACGGAGCAATTCATTCGGAGAGTAGTTAGTCAATGATTTAATCTTGCGGTAAAGCTGCACACGGCTTAGTCCCATGTCTTTGCCCAAGTCCTCCACATTCAAACCGGAGTCTCCCATTTTCTCTTCAATCAATGACTTGAATCTTTCTACAAAATCCTTGTCCATATCGCAGACATCTTCTTTTGCCAATGTCTGCCCGTCACCAAAGAACTGTTTCAGACGACGGTGAGAATCAATCAGATTGCGGACACGTGCCAACAACAGCTGTGAACTGAACGGCTTTGAAATATAAGAATCCGCACCACCGTCATATCCCTGAATACGCTGTTCGTCCAGTGAACACGCTGTCAACAGAATAACCGGAATATGACAGGTCTGTAACTCACTTTTCAGCCGGCGGCAACATTCAATGCCATCAATGCCCGGCATCATCACATCAGAAATGATCAGGTCCGGAACATACTTCATAGCCTTACGGATTCCTTCGGAGCCGTCTGCCGCTTCAATCACCGTATAGTCTGTATGCAACAGCGTATGAACATACGAACGGATATCCTCATTATCATCAATAATCAATACGGACGATTTGGAAGAGTCATATCCTTTTTCCAGTTCTTCCTCTTCTGCCAATAGAACATCTGTTGTACGGGAATCCGCAGAAACAAGGGTGGTATCCGGTTCGGCAGCAACAGCCTCGCAAGACTGTACAGGCAGTTCAACGGTAAAGACCGTGCCCTGTTTCTCATCGCTCTCTACAGAGATCATACCACCGTGCATTTCTACGAAGGCTTTTACCAATGCCAGTCCGATTCCCGAACCGGTATGGTGCATATCGATCTTATAGAAACGGTCGAATACATTGCGGATATGTTCGGCAGAAATCATGGAACCGGTATTTGCCACCGTGAAACGTATCCATCGCTTGTCCTCTTTACTAAGGGAAGACAGACGGATGGCTATTTTCCCGTTTTCCGGTGTAAACTTAAAGGCATTGGACAGGAGATTGAAATAAATACGTTCCAGCTTCTCCATGTCTGCCAGTGTATGATAATCCGTATCCGGCATACTATCAAAAGAAAAATGGATATGCTTCTTACGGGCTGCCGCCTGAAAAGACTCATTCCATCCTTCGAAAGAAGAAAGGACATCCACCGTAACCGGAGTATATTCCATCTTGCCGTTTTCATATTTACGGAAATCCAGAATCTGATTGACCAGACGCAGAAGGATGTTCACATTCCGCTGAATCAGCATGAGCATCCGGTGCTGATCTCCGCTCAATGTCTTGTCCGCCAACAAATGTTCTACCGGATCGGCAACCAATGTCAACGGAGTACGGAAGTCGTGAGAAATATTGGTGAAGAATACCAGCTTGGCATGAGTAGCTTCTTCCAGTTGATGAGAAAGTTGTATCAATTGGTCACGCTGTTCTTCCAGTTTGTCACGTTGCTCTTCCAATTGTTGCTTCTGCTTAAAAAGTTCTTTATTCAAGCGATTCTTTGAGCGGAGTGATTTATAAACGACCAATAATAAGCCGGCTACCAATAAAAGGATAATCAGACTGCCGTATAAAACGACCTGTTGTGTAGCTACCTGAGAGAGATAGCCACCGATACGTCCGTTGAGCGTTTCAATCTTTTTGTCGAGTTCGGAAATGTGTGTGGTCTGCAACTGCATGACGTGTGCGTTGGTACGGTCCACAACAGCGGTATTCATCACCGTTTCTTTGGGATAGGGTTTCTTCTCCAGAATATCCATAGCCAGTTGCAGTACCTTATCACCATTGGTCGGATAGATAAAGGTGGCATCCAGCACACTGTCCAGAACCAGTTCCAGTCCGTTTCCCTTACCCGGCAAGGCATCTATGCCGACAAAAATCATTTCCTTCTCCCGCCCTGCCATCTTTGCTGCCTGATAGGCACCCGGAGCGATACGGTCATTATGGGCATACACAGCATCAATCTTAGGATGCCTCCGAAGCATACTATCCATTTCTATCTCTGCCGGACCACGTTCCCAAGCAGCATCCGCTTTATCAATCAGCTTTATATCCGGGAATTTACTGATGGCAGCCATAAATCCCTGATGCCGTTCCATTGCAGGAGTCGAACCGCTCAATCCTGTCAGTTCTACTATATTTCCCTTCCCTTTCAGACTGGAGGCAATATAGTTTCCTACCGAACGACCAATTTCATAATTATCGGCTCCGATATAGGCAGTATATTTATCCGAAAGAATCTTCCGGTCTACAAGAATAACGGGGATGCCTTTCTGATAAGCTTCTTCTACAATCGGAGTCATAGGAGCAGCTTCGTTAGCGGAAATAATCAGCAGATCGACTCCTTCGTCCATAAAATAATGGACATCTTCCGCCTGCTTACTGTTATCATCCCCTGCCGAACGGATTTCCACCGAAACACCATTATAAAACATCGCTTCCCGAAGAATCTCATCATTCATCTTATGTCGCCATGAATCATCGCTGCATTGAGCCACCCCAATACGAAAACGGGGTGTATCCTGCCGGCAAGCCGTCATCCCGATTAAACAAAACAGCACCAGCATCCACTTCAGATATCTCATCGTCTTCATCCATCTCATCATTTCGTAGTTCTTTCTGTAATCCAATTAAGAACAAAAATAAGAAATAATACTGTAAAGTTCTCTAACTTCAGCTATTTATTATTCTAAAAAGAAGGAAAGCAGTCCTCTTTCAGACCATCGGAAAGTATTAACAAAAGTATAAAGCGTAAAACAAACACTTAATCAATGTTATAAAACATAGCGTTTTACTTGGATAATTTGCAGATTTCACAGAAGTCCGTATCTTTGCACTGTGTTTTTCATAGTATTAGATTTAAGGTTAACAAAGGTTGGAGCAAGGCGTTGCTCCTTTTTTTATGCCCTGACCTTTCATCTACCGGTTAGTTTTCATCCCATTCCTTTTCCAGTTTACCATCAATAGTGTAGCGTTTCCATCGTCCTACACGGCGACCATTCTTATATTCCCCACATTCACGAAGCTGGTCATTCTTTACATAACGAGCTTCGAACGGTCCGTTCTGCCTTCCGTTCACATAGGTAGAAGTTTCCCAATAATCAAAGCGGTTGCTCACTATCAGCCGTCGTTCCTTGCCATGCAATCTGCCGGCCTGATAGGTATCTTCATATCTCAATTCACCATTTTCCAGATTATATTCACGGTATAAACCGTCTTTACGATCGTTCTTCATATAATATTCTTTCTGCCTTACCCCACTTCCGTTGGCAAATGAGACATGGAGTCCATCTTCTTTTCCATCCAGATAGGTTTCAATCATCAGCGTATCTCCGCTTTCAGCAAAAGTAGTCCACCGACCATTCTTCTTTCCATTCTTATAACTACCCAGTATACGTGGCGAGCCAAACGTAAACACGGACGAATATTCACCGTCCTGCAAACCTTCTTCATTGAAATAAACGGTCTCATACAAATCATATGTACCTTTCAGAAAAGTATACTGTTTGCCTACCTGCTTCCCGTCCTTGTAATTATGCTCTTTCCGCAAAGTACCGTCAGATTCGTACGACAGTTGCTTCCCGTGCTCTTTCCCCATCCGGAAGTTTCTTTCACTTTCCACTTTTCCGGTAGTAAAGTAACTTTTGCTCGTACCGTCCAGCTTACCTTCCTTATAGGACTTTTCTTCTTTCAGCTTACCGTCAAACTTGGAGTTAATCTTGAAGAGGCCATCCTTCCGCCCTTCTTTATAACTTCCTTCCGTTATTAATATATTGTCCACATATTCTTTGTATCCGCCATCATAAAAACCATCTTTAAAAGATGCCAGCACATAGGCGGAATGATAACCATCTATGATGCGATGTTCGCCATTCAATGCTTTTTCCGTTTTCAGTTCCCGAAACAACAGTCTGCCATCGCCTACATTGACAACGGATACCTGATCGATCTTATATTCCTTTTGCGCAAACAAAGGAAGAGCAAGATATAAAAACAAAAATACGTTCCAGCTTTTTGATCTGAGGAAGTTTGAAATGTGTTTCATAAAGTAGTTTTCTCTTTTTAATTTATTATTTAAAGACCTGCCGCAAAGATAGGCAATCGGCTTATAAAACAAGGAAAGAAAGAGGGGGACAATTAGAGAAAAGAACATCTGTTATTATCATTCTAATAATTAACAGATTAAGTAGTAAATCAAAACACAGGGAAGGGGGACATTTACTGAAATAAGAAACAGAAAAGAAGATGTGTCAAAAGCAACTAAATTCCCCTCCTTCAGGAAGGAGGAGAGTTTAGTTGCTTTTGACACATTTACATTTGCAGTATTAAATATCACAACAAAATAT
>NZ_QTLF01000037.1:2692-44980 GCF_003434395.1 Bacteroides sp. AM23-12 | reverse complement strand
TCGCAGGCGCTTGCCTGCCGCGAGGGAACTCCCGAGGATTTAATCAAAGCAATGCGATTATACAGGGCCATCAAGAGAATTTGCGAAGAAGAGAAGCTGGAAGCGCTGACATTAAGCTGCTTCAAACTGATCGATCAAATTGATACGACCGGCTGTCTGGCATTGTCATTGCTGAATGATGACGGTATCATGGCAGGCTGTGAGGGAGATCTCCAGTCTATCTTCACTCTTCTGGCAGTTAAGGCGCTGACAGGAAAAGAAGGATTCATGGCAAATCCATCCACCATCAATACGCGAACCAATGAATTAATACTGGCACATTGCACTATAGGACTCAAACAGACGGAAAGATATATTATCCGCAATCATTTTGAGACAGAGAAAGGTATCGCCATTCAAGGACTGCTCCCGACAGGTGACGTGACTATCGTAAAATGCGGAGGCGAATGTCTGGATGAGTATTACCTGTCTACCGGAACTCTAACCGAGAATACGAATTATATCAATATGTGCCGCACGCAGGTGCGTATCCGCATGAATACTCCGGCGGATTATTTCCTGAAAAACCCGCTAGGCAATCATCATATTATGATTCATGGGAATTATGAAGAAGCTTTGAATGAGTTCCTGTTATCGAATGCCTGCAAAAGGACGGAATAGGGGATCGAAACAGAGGCTCTGTTATAGATAAATGCAGGCTCTGTCAGCAGTTGACGGAGCCTGCATTTATTATAAACAGAAGCTCTGTTTTATTGTAACAGAGGCATATCTTTCCACTGTCCGCCGTGCCACTCCACTACTGTGTCAAAGCCGACTTTCTTCAAGGCTGCCAATGCTTCGGCACGACTGTTATTAATCCGTTCCGGATAATGGGCATCACTATTCACCTGTACCCGAATACCCAATTCTTTCAATAAAGGGAAATAGCGTTCGTTCGGATAGAAAGTTCCCAAATCATGATAAGACTTGGTATTAATTTCAACGATATATCCATGACGGGCTATTTCTGCAAAATAATCGCGAACCAACGCATCATACCACGGTTCGTCCAATAATCCCGGACGATAGCAAGAGGCATTATAGTGCATCTTATCTGCATGACCAAGGATATCAAAACCTCCCAGCTCGACCATACGGAGCAGATTCTTATAATAAAGGTGGACAACGTAATCGAGATCACCTTCAAAATGCGCATCTATCAATTGACGGAATATATCGGCAGGGGTATCGATATCCACGACTTTGCCCTGCGGAGAATAGAGCATATGCACAGAACCAATCCGATAATCGAGCGGCAATTCCTGAAAACGAGGGATAGCGGGATGGCTCTCTTCATTCAGATAGTCTATTTCGAGTCCGATGGCAAGCTCTATTTTATCGGCATATTTCTCCTTCAGACGAGAAAATTCGGAAAGGTAATCATCCATCCGGTCCCACTCCATCGTCCATGCTGTAGAAAATGGCAGAGGAGCGTGAGAAGAAATGCCATAAGAAGAAAAGCCTTCACTAATGGCAAAACGGATAAAATCTTCCATATTAGCTCGTCCGTCACAATATAAGCAGTGACTATGGTAATTGGTCAGGTTTGTCATATCGGTCTATGTTATTTCGGTTATTATCAGGTTGTTTCAGTTATTACAGTTTCTTTCCGTTCAGATTCATGTCAGCCTTCTATCTCGCTCAGTTCCAGCCAGCGCATGGTCTTTTCGTCAATCAGATCATTCACTTCGGGCAGACGTTTCGACTTTTCAGTCAGTTCGTCTACAGAAAGCGTTCCGCTGCAAAGCAGTTCTTCAATCTGTGCCTTCTCCGCTTCCAGTTCCGCTATTTCTTTTTCCAGTTGTTCGAACTCACGCTTTTCCTTGAAGCTCATTTTCCGCTTATCGTTCAGACGGACACGGGCGGTCTTCTCTTCCTGCGGCTTTTCCGCTTCCTTTTCTTTCTGTGCCTTGGCTTCTTTCCAGTCACGGTAATCGCTATAGTTTCCGGGGAAGTCACGAATATCTCCCTGTCCGTTGAATACCATCAGATGGTCTACTACCTTATCCATAAAGTAGCGGTCGTGGGAAACGACTATGACACAGCCCTTGAAGTTCTGCAGATACTCTTCGAGCACATTCAGAGTGATGATGTCCAGGTCGTTGGTAGGCTCATCGAGCACGAGGAAGTTGGGATTACGCATCAGCACCGTGCACAGGTAAAGGCGGCGGCGCTCTCCCCCACTCAGTTTATAGACATAGCTATGCTGCGTTTCGGGAGTAAACAGGAAATGCTGCAGGAATTGCGAAGCCGTCAGCTTCTTTCCATTCCCCAGTTCGATCACTTCGGCTATATCCTGCACGACATCAATCACCTTCATTTGTTCGTCGAACTGGAGACCGTCCTGCGAGTAATAGCCGAAACGGACAGTTTCGCCCACATCCACCGTTCCGCTGTCGGGTTTGACCTGTCCCATCAATATTTTGATAAAAGTAGATTTACCCGTTCCGTTATTTCCTACAATTCCCATCTTCTCGTAACGGGCAAAGATATAGGAAAAATCATCCAGAATCTTCAGGTCGCCGTAGCTCTTGAACAGATGATCGGCTTCGAATATCTTGCTTCCGATATAAGAGGCCTTTACTTCCAGTTTTACGTTGTCATTGTTGAAACGTTGCTTGGCAACCTTCTCCAGTTCATAGAAGGCATCTTCACGGTATCGGGCTTTGTGTCCGCGTGCCTGCGGCATCCGGCGCATCCAGTCGAGTTCCGTACGATAGAGGTTGTTGGCACGTTCTATTTCCACGCTTTTAGCTTCGATGCGTTCCTGACGTTTCTCCAGATAATAGCTGTAGTTACCTTTATATTGATAAATCTGCTGATTGTCAATTTCGATAATCTCCGAGCAGACACGGTCGAGGAAATAACGGTCGTGCGTCACCATCAGCAGGCTCAGGTTGGTGCGACGCAGGTAGTCTTCCAACCATTCGGTCATGTCCAGGTCCAGATGGTTGGTAGGCTCATCGAGAATCAGCAAATCCGGTTCGGTGATCAGGGCGTTGGCTAAGGCTACACGTTTCAGCTGTCCGCCGGAAAGCTGCTTCACCTGCTGGTCAAAGTTACGGATTTTCAGTTGGGACAGAATTTGCTTGGCTTTCTGCTCATATTCCCATGCTTTCTCCTGGTCCATGCGTGCCAAGAGGTCTTCCAGTCCCGGATGCCCTTCGGTTTCCATACATCGTTCGTACTCTTTAATCAGTTCGACGGTGCTGTTGCCGTGATGGAAACAGGCTTCGAGAACGGTCAGTTCTTCGGGATACTGCGGGTCTTGTTCCAGATAATCCACACGAAGGTCACGGCGGAAGACGATGTTTCCGCTGTCATACCCTTCTTTTCCGGCGATGATATTCAGTAAGGTTGTTTTTCCGCTGCCGTTCTTGGCGATTAATCCGACGCGTTGCCCCTCGGCAATGCCAAAAGATATATTTTCAAAAAGAACCAAGTCGCCGAAGGACTTGGTCAGGTTGTCTACTTGTAAATAAGGTACTGCCACGTAATTTAGTGATTAGCTGGTTCGTGATTTAGTGATGATCGATTGCCGATTGATATGCTTCGGCAATGTTGCAGGGTTGGCCGGCCTTAACTTTGCTCCATGCGATTTTCATCGGGTCGATGGTCCGGCCTTGGTATTCGAGTACGGGGACTTCCCGATTGCCGTCAATCAAGGTTTTCCACTCCATGCCTTCCACTTCGTTAGTCAGAATCGCGCATACCGTTATACCGATGGCGAGCCATTCATCTTTCTTCTTGGGGCTGATCTTACCGCTGTCTATCACTTGCTGAATCTTCTCCAAGTCCTCTTCCACTCCCTGAAAGTCTTTTTTGAGTTCCTGTTTGACGGTAGATACTACCCACTCGTAGCCTTCATTGATCTGATAGATTTCCGATAGGCGGACAGAAATCAGTTCTGCGGGATATTTCTCGCCTTCCTTGCGGGCTTCCAGTGTAGCGATGACCTCTTCCGCTTCCTTGGTGCTTCCGCCTTTGGGCACGGTGAAAGAACATTCAAAAGCGATATTGCCGGTTCCTGTTATCCACAGGTGAGAAGTATAATAAGTGCCCTCTTCCTGAAACATTTCTTTACTGTAGGCACAGTCCCATGTACCGATTTTCACCAATGAAGCCGAATCGTTTTCTTTCAGTTCCTGACGGATGGCGTCTTTACCGTATGAGGCGTTGCCTTTAAAAGCTGATATACGAAAGTTGCCCGTCCATACATCGGGGTTATAGAAAAGAAAAGAGCCTTCGCCATCTTCAAACTCGTTCCAGTCCGACGGATAGTTCATCGAAAACCACGCTCCGGGGGAGATAAATTTCTTGCCTTGCATCCTTTTTCATTAAATGATTAACCTTGCAAAAATACGAATTAAAAATGAATTTCACTTTCCTATCGGCTGTATTTTCCTCCGTACTTCTTTGGAAATCTCCAGAAACATATAGTTCAGCTTTCCGGAATGGATGCCTGCTTCATTGTCTTTGTACTTTTTGTTGGCGTACTGTTTGGATTTCTCGAAAGTGAGCAGTGACATTTCGTTCTGCGATTTGCCGACCATGGTAGAGTCCAGTTGTTCATCCGGGAAGAAGTCGTCGAGGTCTACATCACCGATCATCGTCGTTTCGAGGAAGTTCATGTCCTTATGAGAGTTGTCGGTGTAGTATCCTACGAACATATGCCCCGGTGTACGTACCAGTATCGGTTCGATATTGATAGCCCGAAGGAGCGAAGCGAACAGTACGCTGCCGTCCACACAGTTGATCTGCGACGATTCCAGCGCATCGTCAAAGGTGCGGACGCGTTGCGAGAAAACGACATTGCTCGAAAGGCTCGTATTGGATACGGAACTGTAGCGGAACTTACGTTTCTGTAAGATGTTCCAAAGTGCGTACACCTGCTTGTCTACCGCACCTTTGGCCGTGCTCTGGTAGCCCAGGAAACGATTCACGATGCGGGTATTCAGCGCTTCACGAAGCAGCTGGTCGATCATCGGATTCTCTTCGTTGACGTATGCGGCAAAAAAGATACTGGTATCGTAAAACTTCGTCCCGTTCGCCACATAACCCAACAGGCATTCATTGACGCTACGCACCGAAAACGTACGTACCCGTTGTCCCAAGTCTTTCCCGTTCATCTCCACTTTTACGGCTACGCTCACCGGTTCCGCCTGTGCGTTATTCTTCAGTGCCTCGTAATTCCAGATGATATCGGGATAAATAGTATATTCCGTCCTCGGCTTGTTCAGCACAAATTCCGACACGGAACGGGAAAAGAAAGGGGTCTCGGCAACCTCTATCCGCACTCGGCTGTAAGCAGTCCTTGACTTCACCCGAACGGCGATGCACGATTTCGGATTTCCGAGACAGGTAGAATCCGAAGGAGTAATCACCTGCGCGTCCGTAGTGGCTACCGACAGGATGGCCGACGGAAAGATATTTCCTCCCAGATCGTCTACGATCTCAAAGCCGGAATTAAAAGAAGTATATTTAAAGACGGAGATTCCCCCGATGAGAAGAAGCAGTACAATCACCCCTCCTACCACTTCGCGTCTATATCGTTTCAAGTCTATTTTTATCATGATCTGCAAACTGTGTATTTATTATCCTATCGCTACACAAAGATAACAAATAACAGACGGTTTTTCCTCGCATATCCCATAAAAACTTTCAAATATCATCCCGATGCCCGCATTCAGCGGAATGTAATACGATTGTAATATTTGTTTCATCCGCCCGTAACAAAGTCTTCTCATCTTTGTCCCGAAATAAAAAAAAGCTTAACTTTGTCATATCACATTAATACATATATCATATGAACGATTACCGTATTTTAGTTGTCGACGATGAAGAAGACCTCTGTGAGATTCTGAAATTCAATCTTGAAAACGAAGGTTATGAAGTGGATACCACCAACTCCGCCGAAGAGGCTCTGAAGATGGATATCAGCAGTTACCACCTGATTCTTCTGGACGTGATGATGGGGGAAATCTCCGGTTTCAAGATGGCAAACATGCTGAAGAAAGACAAGAAAACAGCCAGAGTGCCCATCATCTTCATCACAGCCAAAGATACCGAAAACGATACCGTAACAGGCTTCAATCTGGGAGCGGACGATTATATCTCCAAGCCTTTCTCCCTGCGCGAAGTGATCGCCCGTGTGAAAGCCGTACTGAGGCGTACCGCCACGATGGAGACGGAAAAGGCGCCCGAACGCCTGACTTACCAGTCACTCGTGATCGACATCACCAAGAAGAAGGTAAGCATAGACGACGAAGAAGTGCAGCTGACGAAGAAAGAATTTGAGATACTGCTTCTGCTGGTGCAGAACAAAGGACGCGTCTTCTCCCGTGAAGACATTCTGGCACGCATCTGGAGCGACGAAGTATACGTACTCGATCGTACCATTGATGTGAATATCACCCGTTTACGGAAGAAAATTGGCGAATATGGCAAGTGCATCGTTACCCGCCTGGGATACGGATACTGCTTTGAAGCCGAATAATCAAGAAGTATGAATCTACCTGTCAAGCAAAAACATTTCCTCTCTTTCAGCCGGAAGTTATTCCTTTCGGTGATCTCGCTGTTTCTGGTATTTGCCTTTTGTTTCATCGCCTACCAGTATCAACGCGAAAGAGAATATAAAGTCGAGTTACTCAACACACAGCTCCAGAACTATAACAGCCGCTTGTACGAACGGCTGAACAGTAATCCCGCCATCGAAGAAACGACTGAAAAGTATATCCGCGACCACGCATTGGAGGACTTGCGCGTCACACTGATCGACTTGCAGGGAAATGTGATCTATGACAGTTATCAGACTACCGACCAGCAACTGGAGAACCATCTCAACCGCCCCGAAGTTCAGAAAGCCTTGAAAGACGGAACCGGTTTTGACGTACGCCGCACCTCGGAGACCACCGGGCTACCGTATTTCTATTCGGCAACCCGCTACGGAGATTATATCATCCGCTCGGCACTGCCATATAATGTAAGCCTCATCAATAATCTGCAGGCAGACCCGCATTACTTATGGTTTACGGTCATTGTGTCGCTGTTGCTCATGGTGATCTTCTACAAATTCACCAACAAACTGGGAACTTCTATCAGCCAGCTCCGCGAGTTTGCCATGCGTGCAGACCGTAACGAACCGATAGAGATGGCGATGCAGTCCGCTTTTCCGCATAATGAGCTGGGAGAGATTTCGCAGCACATCATCCAGATATACAAGCGTCTGCACGAAACGAAAGAGGCACTCTACATCGAACGCGAGAAACTGATTACCCATCTTCAGATTTCGCATGAAGGGCTGGGCATATTCACCAAAGACAAAAAAGAGATTCTGGTCAACAACCTCTTTACTCAATACAGTAACCTGATTTCGGACTCTAACCTGGAAACGACAGAGGAAGTATTCGCCATCAGCGAACTGAAAGACATCATTCATTTCATCAACAAGAACCAGCAGCAACGCTCGCGGGGAAAAGACGAAAAGCGTATGTCCGTCACAATCAACAAAAACGGACGCACCTTTATCGTGGAATGTATCATCTTTCAGGACGCCAGCTTCGAGATTTCGATCAATGACGTCACGCAGGAAGAAGAGCAGGTACGTCTGAAGCGCCAATTAACCCAGAACATTGCCCATGAACTGAAAACTCCCGTAAGCAGTATCCAAGGTTATCTGGAAACGATTGTCAATAACGAGAATATCTCACGTGACAAGATAAATACGTTCCTCGAACGGTGCTACGCACAAAGCAATCGCCTCAGCCGGCTGCTACGCGACATATCCGTACTGACCCGCATGGACGAAGCCGCCAACATGATAGACATGGAGCGGGTAGACATCAGCGTACTGGTAGGGAACATCATCAATGAAGTTTCTCTGGAACTGGAAGAAAAGCACATTAGCATCGTGGATTCACTAAAGAAGGGTATCCAGATCAAAGGCAATTACTCTCTGCTCTACTCCATCTTCCGTAACCTGATGGACAATGCCATCGCATACGCCGGAACCAATATTCAGATAAACATCAACTGTTTCCGTGAAGATGAGAATTACTATTATTTCAGCTTCGCAGATACGGGTATCGGTGTCTCTCCGGAACATCTGAACCGCCTTTTCGAACGTTTCTACCGGGTGGACAAAGGGCGTTCACGCAAACTCGGCGGAACCGGTTTAGGGCTTGCCATCGTAAAGAATGCTGTGATCATACACGGAGGAAACATTTCTGCCAAGAATAATCAAGGCGGCGGACTGGAATTTGTCTTCACGCTGGCGAAAGAGAAATAAACAGCTTGGTTTTTCTTTATTCACAGTGCAGTCAAACAATCAGCCAATCTCCCAGATTCCGTTTCCCGGCATCAAAGGACACACCGACTTTCACCAGTCGTCTGCCATCCACAGTGTAGGGCAAAAGGTAACCTTTTTCATCAATCTGCTTCAGAGCGTCTTCGGCGGTGCCGGTGAGTTTAAATTCGAACACATAGATGTAGTCCGCAGTCTTTACTACTGCGTCGGCACGACCGATAGCGGTACGGACTTCCGCTTGCGTGAATTGCCCCATGAGTTTGAAGACGAGATAGAATACAACTTGATAATGACGTTCCGTTTTCTCGTTCAGTTCGTAAGGAAAATCAGCGAAGAAACAGGACAGACGAGTGAGGAAAGCTTCCGTTTCGCCCGTTTCCAGTTCATGCACAAACTTCCCGATATAAAAGGTGGTATCGGTGGATGCGACAGGGGTATAGAAAGGGGCGACAAAATTGAGGAAACCATATTTCACCTCTTCGTTAGGAAACCCCAGCGTATATGTACGAAAACGTTGGTCGAACGACTTTATAGTCAGGTATCCGCTTTGATAAATCATCGGAACAGGATTGGAGATATTCGCCCTGTCGTCACTCAATGAAGCAGAAGAGACTTCAATACCGTCCAATTCGCGAAGGTCAAAATTTGTCTTCTTTAGGATCTCTACCAGAAAAGTAGGCGTTCCGCTGGCAAACCAATAGTCACCGAAACGCGACTTAGCAAGGGCATTGAGCACACTGAAAGGATTGAACATGGGAGTAAATCCTTTCTCAGGAGTGAAGCGGTAACCGTCATACTGGCGGGTGAGTTGCTCTACGGCTTCGCCATAATTGGTTTCAGTCTGGAGAGCCAGTTCTTGCAATTCAGGCACAAAAACGGTTTCGATTTCCGCACGTGTCATGCCGCAAAGGGTGTTGTACTCAAGGTCAAAGCTGATATCATTCAACTGGTTAAGCGTGCTGAAAATGCCCATCTGCGCAAACTTCGTTACTCCGGTGATAAAGACAAACTGAAGATAAGGGTCAGCATCTTTGAGTACAGTATAGAAAGCGGTCAGCGTTTTACGGAAGTCTTCTTGCAAATCAGGTTTATCGAATGTCTGAAGCATGGGTTTGTCATATTCGTCTACGAGTACGACCACACGGCGTCCGGTCTGTTCGTATGCACGTCGGATAATGGTAATGAAGCGTCCGGAGTAGGTCATTGTGCCTTTATCTACTCCATACATCTCTTCCCAACTTTCCAGTTGCAGTTCAAGCATTCTTTCCAATCGTTCCCTACTGTCATATTTCTCAGCATTCAAGCTTAGGTGCAACACCGGGTATTCGAACCAGTTCTGCTCCAATTTCTCGATAGCGAGTCCTTCGAAAAGTTCTTTCTTCCCCTTGAAATAAGCTTCAAGCGTGGAAAGCAACAGGCTCTTCCCGAAACGCCGGGGACGACTGAGGAAATAAGGCTTCCCTTTCGTTACGAGACGATAGACCAGTTCTGTTTTATCGACATAAAGATATCCTTCCGAGCGAAGAAATTCGAAACTTTGTATCCCTATCGGGAGCTTACGGAGCGTTTTAACAGGTGCGTTCATATCAGCTTTTATTAAAAAATAACCAATGCTACGGGCAAAGATAACAAATTCGATGCAGATTCCACCCGAAGGGAAGAGATTATTTAGCCCTATTCACACAAAGTCGGCTGTATCGATAAAAAATACGAAGCCGCATATCCAGTTTTCAAAACTTACCGGAATATCGGTATGTTTTTTCACATAGTTTTCATACCTTTGCTTCCGAAAGTAAGTTTAAACCAACCAATTGTCATGAAAACAAACATAAGCCTTATACTCATTCTGTGCCTTCTTCTTGGCGCCTGTAAAAACGGGAATGCTTCAAGTCAAAGCAAAAGCGAAACACCGCAAGATACCATTAAGGCTATTAAGATGCCCGCCATCCCGCAAATGATGACAGCACCGGAACAACGGGCCGACTTTCTGGCCAAGCATTATTGGGACAATGTAAACTTTGCCGACACCAACTATATCCACCATCCGGAAGTAACGGAACAAGCGTGGGCAGATTATTGCGACTTGCTGAACCACGTACCGCTTGAAACAGCCCAACAAGCCATGCGCAATGTAATCGACCGGACCAATGTGGACAAGAAGGTGTTTACATATATCACCGACCTGGCGGACAAGTATCTGTATGATCCCAACTCCCCCATGCGTAACGAAGAATTTTATATACCGGTATTGGAAGCAATGATAGCCTCTCCTGTATTGAACGAAACAGAGAAGATACGTCCCCAGGCCCGTCTTAAGCTGGCTCAGAAAAACCGTATCGGAACCAAAGCGCTCAACTTTACTTATACCCTGGCCTCCGGAGCACAAGGTTCATTATATCAGTTGAAAGCGGAATATCTTCTGTTATTTATCAATAACCCCGGCTGTCAGGCATGCACAGAAACCATAGAAGGTCTGAAAAACGCTCCCATCATCAACCAGCTTTTACAGGAAAAGAAGTTGGTACTTCTCTCCATCTACCCCGATGAGGAACTGGACGAGTGGAAAAAGCATCTGAGCGAATTTCCCAATGAATGGATTAACGGATATGACAAGAAGTTCACTATCAAAGAAGAACAGGTCTATGACTTAAAGGCTATCCCGACTCTATATCTGTTGGATAAAGACAAGACTGTATTGCTTAAAGATGCCACCGCACCAGCCATTGAAGCATATCTAATGCAGCATCAATAGTTAACATGTAGTTCCAATATCAGTTCCAACCGTTGAAACAAAATGTTTCTGCCGCTCGGAACTAAAGTTTCATCCGCTTGAAACCAAAGTTTCTTCAGTTTGAAACTAAAGTTTCCTCTGCTTGAAACTAGAGTTTCATCCGCTTGAAACCGTTGGTTTCAACGCTTTGGAACTTTCTAAAGCAACTATCAATTAGAGTAACTTGACTGCATGACCGGAGTAACCCAACCGCATTAGTTGCTCCAATTCACCCGTTCTTTCAAGAAGCATTAACTCATTTATTGGCTACTAATAGATGAGTTATCAGCCTTTAATACCTGATTTCTCAATTATTAATAGTTGATATGCCAATCTTTAATAGTTGACGTATCAGACGTTAACATCCTACAAATCAACCTATAACACTACAAAACGTCACGTCATCCGATGCACCGGAGTGAGAGCAACCATTTGCTCTCATACCTGCCACCACACTTGCTACCACGCTTGAAACAGCGATGAATAAAGGGATACGCAGGAATTGTTAGAGCATGAGAGCAAAACTGCTGTTATTTTCTTTTTGGTAGAAACAAATAAACTATATATCTTTGTCCCCGCATTGGTTTGCGACTCTCATCACGAGGGAAGCGATTAAAAGGGAATCAGGTGTAAATCCTGAACAGTCCCGCTGCTGTAAGTTCCATAGATATGTTGCGAGCAATCTACTCAAAGCCACTGGAAAGAAAATTCCGGGAAGGCGCCCGCAACAGGAATAAGTCAGAAGACCTGCCATGTAAAATCCGTTTCACTGCTTTCGAGGAAAAAGCGTTGAATCTAATGACCCGGACATCCGTCTATCATTTCATTCATCACTCTGATTCAGAGAAAGTATGTACAAACTAATAGACTCTGCCAAGTTTATTATGTGTGTCCGGTCGAAGCGATTTCGCCCGGACACTTTGATGGACATATTTTATTTACTTAATATACAAAACATGAATTGTAAAAAGCTATTCAAAACGTTATTATTTATAATAACAACGCTTGTTATTGTGTCTTGCTCGAAAGACGATTGTGACCTGGACCACATTGACAAACTACAAGGATTACCAGCTCTGAAAGCCGGCACTTTCCCCGAAGAGGATTTGACACTCAATGTCGGAGAACAATATGTATATGCCCCTAAGGCAAGTAGTCCGCTGGATATATACTATCAATGGTATCAGAATGGAGAAGATATGTCGACCGCCCCTTCATTCACATTCAACGCCGAACATCCCGGCCGTTCCAAAGTTATTTTAGAACTCAGCAATGACTTGGGAAAAGTGACATTAGAAAATAAAGTGATGGTTCCGGGAGCGGATTACTCCAAAGGATGTCTGATTATCAATGAGGGATGGTTCGGACACGGATCCGGAAGTATTTCATTCTATAATTATGAGAAGAACAGCATTGAACACTGGTGCTATAAGAATCAGAATTTCGGAGATGTGCTGGGAGTTACCTCACAATCGGCTACTTTGTGGAATGGGAAGTTGTATGTCTGTTCAAAAGAAGATAATCAGTTGGTGGTGATGGATCCTAAAACTCTGTATGCTGAAAATAGCTGTGGCAAACTAGCTAATTATCAAGCTTATGAGTTTATCGGTTTGAATGACGATTATGGAATAATTACTCATGGAGGATATTTCAGCCGTATCAATTTAAAAACGTTTGAAACAATTACACTGGTATCGGTAGGAAATACGTATACCGGAACAGGTAGCGGAATCGCTTATAACGGAAAACTCATATTAAATGTGAACTCCTCCGGGTGGGGAAGTCCTAAAGTGTATACCATAGACATTGCAGAATTATGCTCACCCGATCTCAAGCCTACAGACAAAGTCGCATTCCAGGAATTAGATATTACAACCTATGGTGGTACTCGCTTTGTACAATGTAAAGATGGAAATATCTATACTGTAGAAACGACCAAAGACGGTAAAAACAATCTGGTAAGAATCAATGCTGATTTTTCTCTGGAAAAGGTTGCAATGCGTGACGATTATTCTCCCTCCTCGTTCGGTGCTTACAGAGAAGCCAGTTTCTGCGGCACTCCTGAAGGAATATTCTACTACATCGCAGGAGGAAAGATATACAAAGCCACTTTTGACGATCCCGCCCCTGAGGAGACACTGACCGAATACACCAAAGAAGGTTACGGATTCTATGGCGCAGGCATCCGCGTCAATCCAAAGACCAACGAATTACTGGCCATGTACCTGACCGGAGACTATCAGAAAAATCTTCTGGTAAGATTCAACGCCGCCACAGGAGAAAAGATATCAGAAATAGCATACGATGGCTATTATTTCCCGGCTACATTCATTTTTAACTAATAACAAGACTCTGAAACAAGATGAATAAACTATATACCACTTTATTAATAGCCTGCCTTGCAGCAGGTTTTACCGCCTGTAACGACGACGATTGCGAAGATTTGCACCTCGGCAATCTGGCACATTATCCGAACGTACTGAAAGGAACTTTCCCGACAGAAAGCCAAGTGTTGGAATTAGGAGAAACGTTGGAGATTACTCCGGAACTGCTTAATCCGGAAGGAGCCACCTATTCATGGCTGGTCAATGGAAAAGAGTATTCTACCGAACCGACCTTTAGTTACAAAATAGACAATCCATGTCGCGCGGACCTGTCATGTATCATCAAGAATAAATACGGAAAAGTAGAAATGAGCACAAGTTTCAGCTCTAACCACAACTTTTCCAAAGGATTCTTCTACGTAGCAGACGGAACATTCAATTTCTATGATACCGAAAAGAAAACTGCTTATCAAGATTGTTATGCTTCTTTAAATGCAGGAAAAACTTTGGGAATTGGTAACTACGACTCTGCAAATATCATTCACAGCAACGGAAAGTTCTATCTGCTTGTGGGCACCAGCACATCGAACCGAGATCATTTCTACATTGTCGACGCCAAGACTCTTTATTACGAAAACTCCGCTGTAGTAGGCGCAAACCTAAGCGGTCTGACCATTCTGAACGAACAATATGGATTAGTGACAGGAGATGGCATACGTCGTATTGACCTAAAATCACTTAACAATGTCAGGATCAAGAATGAGCGTCTGCTTTGTTTCTATAATAGCATAATCTACAATGGCAAAGTGCTGAGCAATGACACTTATAAAGATGAGTCCAAAGTGAAGTATTACGATGTAAACGAGCTAATCGCAGCTAAAGAAGGAGAAGCTCCTGCCGTTACAGAGCTAGATATCATTCAAAAACAGAAAATCAATTTTGTACTGGCTAAAGACGGTAATGTTTATACTCTTGAATCGGCTGATAACGGATGTAATATCGTAAAAATAAAGAATGACTTTACTTTAGAAAAAGTCTTTGCAAACTTCCAGCCGGCCAAGGGACCGTATCATTCAAGTCCGACCATAGGCATGGTAGCATCCGAAACAGAGAATATTATTTATCTGGTATCGACCGACGGAGCTATATATAAATATATTTTAGGCGATTCAGACTCTCTCAAAGCACCTTTCATTGCCGCAGAATCAGGAGTTTCAATTACTGCTCCATTGCAGCTGAACCAACAAAGCGGAGAACTCTATGTAACTTATACCGAAGAACGGAAAGATGAATCTAAAATCGTCGTTTACAGCAAAGACGGAAAAGTTCTCCACACAGTAGACTGTGGTGAGAGCGTTCCTTCACAAATATTATTCAATAACTAAACTAACATAGAAAAATGAAAAGATATTGGTATCTGATGGCTATAGCAGCCACTCTTTTGGCTTCCTGCAACAAAGATGAGGAAGAAACGGAAATTCAAGGATTCAAAGTGCTGGAATATCGTCCGGCACCAGGGCAGTTTATCAATGAAGGCTTCGACTGCCAGACAATGGAAGAAGCAAACGCTTATGCAGAAGAGCGCTTCAACAAGAAACTCTACGTCTCACTGGGATCTTTCGGCGGATACATCACCATTAAAATGCCGAAAGAAATAAAGAACCGCAAAGGATACGACTTCGGTATTATCGGCAATCCCTTCTCCGGAAGTTCCGAACCGGGCATCGTATGGGTATCCGAAGACGCTAATGGCAACGGAAAAGCAGACGACGTATGGTACGAGCTGAAAGGAAGTGACGAACCGGAACGCGACTATTCCGTCACTTACCACAGACCGGATGCAGCCGGAGATATCCCTTGGGAAGACAGTAAAGGAGAAAGCGGAGTCATCAAGTATCTCCCTCAATATCACGATCAGATGTATTATCCGAACTGGATTAAAGAGGACTCCTATACATTGAAAGGAAGTATGCTCGAAGCACGGACAGAGCAAGAAGGCGGAATATGGAAAAACAAGGATTTCGGAAAAGGATATGCCGACAACTGGGGAAGCGACATGGCAAAGGATGACAACGGCAACTACCGGTATAATCAGTTTGACCTGGATGACGCCGTTGACCAGAATGGCAATCCTGTAACGCTGGAACGTATTCATTTTGTGAAAGTACAGAGTGCCATTTTGAAGAATGTCGAGTCGATAGGTGAAGTGTCAACCGAGGTGGTTGGATTCAAAGCTTTTTAAAAAGCTGTTCAAAGTCATGGATTTACCTTCGCTCCTCTCTTGCAAAAGACAAATAAACTATCTATCTTTGTCGCGCATTGGTTTGCAACTCTCATGCACGAGGGAAGCAATTAAAAGGGAATCAGGTGAAAGTCCTGAACAGTCCCGCTGCTGTAAGTTCATTTTTTGGTTGCGAGCAATCGACTTTATAGCCACTGGAAGGGTATTCCGGGAAGGCGTTCGCAACAGGAACAAGTCAGAAGACCTACCATGCAAACTCGTTTCACTGCTTTCGAGGAAAAAGCGATGAGTCTAATGAACCGGACAATCCGTCCATCATTTCATTCACCATTCTGATTCAGAGAAAGTGTGTACTAATTAATAAACTCTGCCAAGTTTATTATGATGTCCGGTCGAAGTGAGTTCGCCCGGACATCTTTTTACATTATGAACAGACTGAAAGAAAACAATGAGAAGGAATACTTTTATTAAAAAGATGAGCGTACTACTCTGCTGTCAGGCTTTGTCCTTATCCCTTTTTGCCCAACAACAAAAAGTGGATACAGCACATATCTACTCCATCCCCGAAATCATGGTATCCGACCCTTATCAGACGCGTGAAGTCCGTTCAGCCTCTCCTCTGCAGGTTTTCAATAAGGACGAATTAAAGAATCTGCAGGCCCTGCAGGTATCGGATGCGGTAAAACATTTCGCAGGAGTTACCGTGAAGGACTATGGAGGTATCGGAGGATTAAAAACCGTCTCCATCCGAAGTCTCGGAGCACAGCACACCGCTGTTTCCTATGATGGCATCACCGTCAGCGACTGCCAGACCGGACAAGTAGACATCGGACGTTTCTCCCTAAACAACGTTGACCGCCTTTCGCTCAACAACGGACAAAGCGACAACATCTTCCAGCCTGCCCGTTTTTTTGCTTCTGCCGGCATACTGAACATACAGACACTGACTCCGCACTTCAAAGAAGACAAGCCGACTAATATAGCCGCCGAATTTAAGACCGGTTCATGGGGATTAGTAAATCCTTCCCTTTTTCTGGAACAACAACTCAACAAGAAATGGAGCATGACCGCCAACGGCGAATGGATGTCTTCGGACGGACATTATCCATTTACCCTGCGTTACGGGAATGATGCCGATGTTCAGGTCAGTAAAGAGAAGCGCCGGAATACGGATGTAGAAAACCTTCGGGCTGAGATAAGCGCTTTCGCCAATCTCTCCGACAAAGAGCAATGGAGACTGAAAGCCTATTATTACCAGTCCTCACGGGGGCTGCCCAATGCCACTACCTTATATTATGACTTCTCCCGACAAAATCTGCAGGATAAGAACACCTTTATCCAAAGCCAGTACAAGAAAGAGTTTAGCAGAAAATGGGTATTCCAGACCTCTGCCAAGTGGAACTGGAGTTATCAGAACTATCAGGACCCGGATGCTCTTACCTCCGTCGGAGGAACTGACAACAGCTATTACCAGCAAGAATATTACCTGTCCGCTTCCGCTCTATACCGGATATGGAACAATCTTTCTTTCTCCTTGTCCACCGACGGAAGCATCAATACGATGAATGCCAATTTGCAGAACTTCGTCTCCCCCACCCGCTATTCATGGCTGACAGCCTTTGCCGGGAAATACGTCAATGAATGGGTGACGCTGTCCGCTTCTGCTCTGGCAACTGTCATCAACGAGAAAGCTAAAAACGGAGGTAGTGCCGGCAACCACCGGAAGCTGTCTCCCAATGTCAGCATCTCGCTAAAGCCGTTTCATAATGAAGAACTGCGGTTCCGTTTCTTCTACAAAGATATCTTCCGTCTGCCCAGCTTCAATGATTTATATTACGACAAGGCCGGAAACATCAATCTGAAGCCGGAAAGTGCTACTCAATATAATATAGGTATTACTTATAGTAAAGCCATCAACAACTTTATACCTTATCTTTCGGCCACCGTAGACGCCTACCATAATAAAGTGACCGACAAGATTGTAGCCACTCCTACCAAGAACTTATTCATCTGGAGTATGGTCAATCTGGGCAAAGTGGATATCAAGGGGATAGATGCAACTGCCAGCCTCAGCCTCCAGCCTCTGGATAAACTACGGATCAACCTTTCCGGAAACTATACTTACCAACGGGCACTGGACGTTACCAACTCCAATCCCAACTCACCGGAAGGTAAAGTGTACAAGCATCAGATAGCCTATACCCCGCGCGTCTCCGCTTCCGGACAAGCCGGAATAGAAACTCCATGGCTCAATCTTTCCTATTCATTCCTTTTCTCCGGAAAACGGTATATGTTAGGACAAAACATCAGCGACAACCGCCTGGACAGCTACAGTGATCACAGCATCTCTGCCTACAGAGATTTCAAAATACAGAAAGTTACAGCATCACTCAACCTGGAAGTGCTGAATCTGATGAACAGGAATTATGAGATCGTTAAGAATTTCCCCATGCCGGGAAGATCGGTAAGAGTGACGATAGGAGTCAGGTATTAGGTAATAGGTATTAAGTAATAAGTATTAGGTATGCAGAAAGGTCTTTTATATAATATGTTGCTACGGTTGGGGAAGTGTTTTTTTCTTTTCCCACTCTTCTTTATCGCTTGCGATGATCTGGAAGATAAGCCAAGTATTGTACCCGAAAGCAATGGGGATGTATTCGAAACCGGAACAGCGGAGATGTACATATTAAGCGAAGGACTGTTCAATCAGAATAATAGTTCGCTCGCTCGTTATTCTTTCAATCGGCAAAGATGTACGAACAACTACTTTAGTGCAAACAATCAGCGGAGACTGGGAGATACAGCCAATGACATAGCGATCTATGGAAATAAGATTTATGTAGTAGTCAATGTGTCGAGCACCGTAGAGGTGATTGACTTCCCTACGGGCAAATCCATCCGGCAGATCAGTATGTTGCGCGACAATGGCAGTTCACGTCAGCCCCGCGCGATAGCGTTTGATAAGGATAAGGCATATGTATGTTCCTATGACGGAACAGTCGCAAGGATTGACACCACTTCTCTGGAAATCGAAGAGATTGTCACAGTCGGAAGAAATGCGGAAGATATCTGCGTACAAAACGGGAAATTGTATGTATCCAATTCCGGCGGACTGGATTATTCGGGACCGGGCGTAGACACTACAGTATCAGTGATTGACATAACGACTTTCAAGGAGACCAAGAAAATAGAAGTCGGACCGAATCCGGGAAAAATACTTCCGGGGCTGGAAGAAGCCGTGTATGTAGTCACACGGGGAACTGACATTGAAGCCGGAGACTATCATCTGGTCAAAATCGACAGCCGGACGGATGCGGTCGCCACTACGTATGATGAAAAAGTACTGAGCTTTGCCATCGACGGCCCCATCGCTTATCTATATACTTACGACTATCAGACTAAAGATTCCGCCATCAAAGTATTTGACCTGAATGCAGGAACTGTCATACGGGATAACTTTATCACAGACGGAACGGCTATCCAAACGCCTTTCAGCATTCAACTGAATCCATTCAGCGGGAATGTGTATATCACGGAGGCTTACAATTATACAGTCAAAGGAGATGTCCTTTGCTTCAACCAACAAGGGCAACTTCAATATCGGCTGAATGATATCGGCTTAAATCCTAATACAGTAGTCTTCAGCGACAAGGCTTCACAAAACGAGGCAGGAGATACACCGGAAAATCCGAATGCACCTTCCGCCTTTGCCAACAAAGTATTCGAATACATCCCTGCCCCCGGACAGTTCATTAATACAACAACCTCCGCCTACGAAGACGGCTTCTCTGCCGGACAGGTTCTGGAACGTGCAACAGAGAAATTAAAGAAGAAGTCTGTTATTTCTTTAGGTGGATTCGGGGGAACGATTACAGTCGGATTCCATCAGTCAATCCGTAATAGTAAAGGCGAATATGACTTCAGAATTTTAGGCAATGCCTCATACAATCAGAATACCGGTACGGGAGCTTTGGGAGGAAGTGCCGAACCGGGCATTGTCTTAGTCTCAAAAGATGAAAATGGCAATGGATTGCCGGACGATGAATGGTATGAACTGGCAGGAAGCGAATATGGGAAAGATACGGAAACCCGTAATTACGAAATAACCTATTATCGTCCTCAACCTGCCAATGGTGATGTCCGCTGGACCGACAATCAAGGAGGAGAAGGGTTCGTCTATCGCAACAGTTACCATCAACAGGATTCCTACTATCCCAATTGGATAGAAGAAGATGAAATTACTTTTCGCGGAACACGCTTGAAAGACAATGCAATAAATGAAGGAGGTACTTGGGTAGGGTACTGTTATCCTTGGGGATATGCGGATAATCATCCCAACAGATCGGAGTTCAGCCAATTCAAAATAGACTGGGCTGTTGATCAAAACGGGAATCACGTAGAATTAGACAAAATTGATTTTGTGAAAATATATACAGCTGTCAATCAAAACGTAGGTTGGATGGGAGAAATTTCCACGGAAGTAATGACAGTAGAGGATTTACATTTCGAGAACTAATCAATAAAACAATTAATAATTTAAATGAAAGCAAAAATGAAAAAGTTATCTTTATTCTTACTGGTATCAGTATTCGCTTTTTGTGGATGTAGTGATGAGAATGATGAAGTAAAAGGTGGTGATGATAATAAAGGAGGAGAAAATGAGAAAAAAGAAGTGGTTGTCAGCTTCGAAAACCAATTAACGGAATCGGAGAGTGAATTTACTTCAACTAGTACCGAAGTTTCAGGATACTATTTTAAAGACACATTCACTGATCCTGAAAGTTATGTAACCTTCGATCATTATTACTCGGACTGGGGACAAGGGTATAGCTTCGCAGGCTTCACTTACACCAACAAAACTAGCCACTTCCAAAATTGTCAACCCAACTGTGGAAATATAAAAACCGGGGAAGTATATTTAGGTGTCTACAGTGATGAAAATACCACAGCCTCTATGACAATTATAGACTCTCAATATTCCATTAAAGGTCTATGGATAACCACTAGTAAAAATGCCTACATCGGTATGACGGAAGGTGACAGTTACGCAAGACCTTTCAAAAAAGGAGATTGGTATGAGGTTACTGCGACAGGATACGACAATAAAGGGAAAAAAATTGCTGAAACAAAAATTAAACTTGCCGATTACAAAACTGATACTGATAAACCAGTAAATACATGGATATGGTTTGATTTAACCCCTCTTAAAGATGCTTCTAAAATCACACTTATTCCTAGTTCTTCAGACTCGGGCGAGTTTGGAATGAATACTGGTAAATATTTCTGCATTGATGACCTTACTCTCATCGAAAAATAAAAATCAGGTATTTATTGTTTGACTCAAACAGAGGCTCTAATTACCACAAACAGACCCTCCGTTTGAGCCAAACAGACCGTTCAATTGCACCAAACAGACCGTTGGTTTATCCTCAATCAACCTCTCGATTACAAACGATCGACCGCATAAGTCCACTCAATCAACCGCATGACTTGAAAGAAGGTGCATAGAAACTCTAATAAGCATATCACTCCACTTTGGATAACAGTACTAAATGATAGCAAACTTGACTTTTAAACCTCATCTCTTAGATTCTACACATTCCCTTCTAGATTTTCTCTCCGTCCCATCTACTCTTTCCATGTCCCTTTAAAAACAATTACGCATCCCTATCCTTACAAAAAGTCATCAAAAACTTGTCCATCTCATACATATTCAGTATTTTAGTCGGATAAAAATATAAAATCAAGGACAATGAAATTACCTTTTGCTGAATCATGGAAAATCAAGACGGTAGAACCCATCAGAAAAAGTACCCGCGAAGAACGCGAGCAATGGATTAAAGAAGCACATTATAACGTCTTTCAACTCAAATCAGAGCAAGTTTATATTGATCTTATCACCGACTCCGGAACGGGAGCCATGAGCGACCGCCAATGGGCAGGCATGATGCTGGGTGATGAAAGTTATGCCGGTGCCACCTCCTTCTTCAAACTAAAAGATACCATTACAAGAATAACAGGATTCGAATACATCATTCCTACCCATCAAGGACGGGCAGCAGAAAATGTTCTTTTCTCTTATCTGGTACATGAAGGCAATATAGTGCCCGGCAACTCGCATTTCGATACCACCAAAGGACATATCGAAGGACGGCACGCCATCGCACTGGACTGTACGATTGACGAAGCAAAGAATACTCAACTGGAAATTCCCTTCAAAGGAAATGTAGACCCTGCCAAATTAGAGAAAGCACTAAGCGAATATGCCGACCGCATTCCTTTTATCATTGTTACCATTACCAACAATACCGCAGGAGGTCAACCTGTATCCATGCAAAACCTGCGTGAAGTACGTGCTATCGCCGATAAATACAACAAACCTGTACTTTTCGACTCCGCCCGCTTTGCTGAGAATGCCTACTTCATCAAGATGCGTGAAAAAGGTTATCAAGACAAATCAATCAAAGAAATCACCCGTGAAATGTTCGATCTTGCCGACGGTATGACAATGAGTGCCAAGAAAGACGGCATAGTCAACATGGGCGGTTTCATTGCCACCCGACGCAAAGAATGGTATGAAGGTGCCAAAGGTTTCTGCGTGCAATACGAAGGGTACTTAACCTACGGCGGCATGAACGGACGGGACATGAACGCCCTCGCTATCGGTCTTGACGAAAATACAGAATTTGATAATCTGGAAACACGTATCAAACAGGTAGAATACCTCGCCCAGAAACTGGACGAATACGAAATCCCCTATCAACGTCCTGCCGGCGGCCATGCTATTTTCGTCGATGCTTCCAAAGTGCTGACACATGTCCCGAAAGAAGAATTTCCCGCACAGACATTAACCGTCGAACTTTATCTGGAGGCAGGCATACGCGGCTGCGAGATTGGTTACATCCTTGCCGACCGTGACCCTATCACTCACGAAAATCGCTTTAACGGCCTTGATTTACTTCGCCTTGCCATCCCTCGCAGGGTATATACGGACAATCACATGAACGTAATAGCTGCCGCCCTCAGAAACGTATTCGAACGGAGAGAAACGATCACCCGTGGTGTGCGCATCGCTTGGGAAGCCCCCTTGATGCGGCATTTTACCGTTCAGTTAGAACGATTGTCTGTATAGCAGGTAGACAAGACAAATGGCAATGACCTTGTAAGCAAGCAGAAAATTCTTTATAAACAAAATCAATCCTCAAGTGTTTATATTATAATCAAACTTAATACGTAAAGTTATGGCAGAAGATTATAAATTAATCGATAATGAGGAGAAACATCGGTATGAATTTCAGATCGATGACAAGATAGCCAAGATAGACTATATCAAATCAAATAATGGAGAAATCTATCTTGTACATACCGAAGTCCCCGCTTCCCTTGGAGGAAGAGGAGTCGGTTCACAGCTTGCAGAAAAGACATTGGCGGATATCGAACGACAAGGTTTACGCTTAGTTCCACTTTGTCCGTTTGTAGCCGGATACATTCATAAACACCCGGAATGGAAGAGAATTGTTATGCGTGGCATTCATATTAAATAAGTATAGATATGGGAAAAAAAGTTGAATATACCAATGGCGAACTAACCATTGTATGGCAGCCGGAAATGTGCCAGCATGCAGGAATCTGTGTAAAAATGTTACCCAATGTTTACCACCCGAAAGAGAGGCCGTGGGTACAAATCGAGAATGCTACAACGGAAGAGCTAATTGCACAAATCAGTAAATGTCCGTCAGGAGCATTAAGTTACAGACTGAACAAGAAAGATAAGTAACCAAAGATAAGCGGTGAATAATTGGTGGACTATTCCACTCATTATTCACCGCTTATCAATATGCAAATATGCTTCAAATAGTGACAGTCCACGTCAAAACAAAGTCCGGACAAATACGATAACCGACGGTGAACAATTGCTGCCGTTCCGTTGCATACTCCCGCACCTGGAATACCCCTTCGCTCTGAGGAATAAAATGTGATAAACAAAGTTTCCGAAGATCAGCGTCAGCATTTTCCATTGATTTGAAGATTGTCTCCTTTGCCGACCAATGCAACAGCATACTCCAAGTCTCATCTCCCTGATAAGGTTCTACTCGCTCGTCGGAACGGATAAAACGATCGTACACTCTTTTCACACGCTGTCCATATTGCTCAATATCAATGCCTACAGGAGCTACGGAACTAAGTATCACAGCTACATACCCCTTTGTATGAGAGATACTGATAAAAGAAGAATTGTCTGTCAAATGCGGCTTTCCTTCCGATGAATATCCTATCTCTTTATCTTCCTGCAACATAGAATATAGCAGCACACGGACAGACAACCATTCCAGTTTCCTTCGGTCCGAAGTAAAACGCTGCATTTCCTGCTCACAAGAAACTCTTCGGGCATCGGGCAGAAGACTAAACAGTGTATCCAAAGATTCCTCCATCTTCCAGACAACCCACTGCATATCAACCGTTTTATGTTGCAGAAATAATCCCATCGTTTTTGGTTTATAATTTCTTCTCCGATTATAGTTTCTCCGCCCGAACAGGTCTTATCTACTCATCACTCCTTACTCTCCGACTCATCCATCTCCTTCGGAAGAATCGTGAACTTAACCTTCAGAATACGGCGGCTATCCATCTCCAGCACCTCAAACTCATAATTGTGATAAGTCACCTTCTCATGCAATGCCGGAAACTCACCTTTTATTTCGAGCAGCATGCCTGCCAGCGTATCAGCGTCACCTACTACCTTTTCAAATTCATCTTCATCGACTTTCGCAATCTTATAGAAGTCAGTCAACTGTGTCTTTGCTTCAAATATCCATGTATGATCGTTCAGCACAACATATGTGCGCTCTTCATCGTCATATTCATCATGAATCTCGCCTACGATTTCTTCGATAATATCCTCCATTGTCACCAGTCCGGAAGTACCTCCAAACTCATCCACCACAATGGCAATATGTATCTTATTCGCTTGAAAATCACGAAGCAGATCATCAATCATCTTCGTCTCCGGCACAAAATAAGCAGGGCGGATCAATGATTGCCAACGGAAATTATCTCCCTTATTGACATGTGGCAGAAGGTCCTTGATATATAGCACACCCTTGATATTATCCCGCGAACCGGAATAAATAGGGATACGTGAATAAGCATTTTCAATGATACACTGCATCACTTCTTTGAAAGGGGTACGGACATCCAGATCGACCATATCAAGACGAGATGTCATCACCTCTTTCACAGTCTCACCACCGAAGCGGATAATTCCTTCCAAAATATTATTTTCCTCAGAAATTTCAGCTTTGTCCGTCAATTCCAATGCATGAGAAAGTTCATCCACAGAAATATTATGATTCTTCTTGGCAAAGTGCTTATTCAGAAAAGTGGTAGAACGCACCAGCATAGAAGCAACCGGATGAAACAGTTTTTCCAGAAAATAGATGCCTGGAGCGGAGAAACGGCAAAATGCCAATGTCTTTTGTGCTGAATAAATCTTCGGCATGATCTCTCCAAACAACAATAACAGGAAAGTCAGGATTACAGTCAGTATAATGAACTCCGCCAAGGGAGAATGAAACACGAATACATTCATGAAGAAGAAGTTGCAGAGCATGATAATGGTCACATTCACAAAATTGTTAGTGATCAGTATCGTAGCCAGAAGCCGTTCGGAATCTCCAAGGAGTGCGCTGATCTTTTCGTCAGCAGGATGATTGTGTTCGTCAATATCATTCAAGTCCGAAGGAGAGAGTGAGAAAAAAGCTATTTCAGAAGCCGAAGCAAAGCCGGAAGCAAGCAGGAGCACACCTGCCAGTACTATGGCGATAATAGCAGAGATTGAAGGAGTGTTTACGGTAATACCGTTGAAAATTTCAGCCAATTGGCTTAAATAACCATCTGAGTCCAAAGAGTATGTATTTTAGTTAAACAAAAGATAATGTGCCAATCAGCCATCAGCCTATTGACACATTATCACAGTATCTAAAACGGCAAGTCATCTGCCGGATTATCTTGTATCGGCTGTGCCTGTGACGGCTGCGCCTGTTGTTGCGGCTGTTGCATCTGCTGCGGCTGCTGAGCCTGTGTTGCAGATGGTTGAGGAGCTCCCGCACCTGTATTAGCCCCTTTCGGAGACAACATTTCCATATTGTCCACAAAAATCTCAGTGATATAACGCATAGCGCCCGACTGATCACTATATGAACGGGTTCTTATTTTCCCCTCCAGATACAGTTTGTCACCTTTGTGCACATATTTGTCCACAATCTCAGCCAAACGGTTGGATGCAACAATATTATGCCATTCCGTTCTTTCGGGAATCTGGGTTCCATTGGCCAATGTATAGCCACGATCAGTAGTAGCCAAAGGGAAAGTTGCCACTGCCGAACCTGTATCGAAATATTTCACCCTAGGATCTTGTCCTACGTTTCCTATCAATATCACTTTATTTACTGACATACATGTATCAAGTTTATGATTCTATTATTTAAATCTGCTGCCAAAATTAAACAGAATAACAATAGTATGCAAGTATTTTAAGTAATAAGTAGGTAATAAGTAATAGGTAATAGGTATTAACCATTCGGTTTATAGCGCAGCTTATTACCTATTACTTATTACCTATTACTTATTACCTGAATTAAAGTCTGCACCAACTTGGAAATCGCATACTTGTCCAATTCCTCCAATCGTATTCTCTGAAAGTTAGCGAAGGACTTCGTGTCTTCGGGCAAAGCCACTTCATACAGGTTGGCATAGATGACCCGATGTGACAACACGTGCTTCACACCCCGGCAGACTAAGCGTATCACCGGATTCTCACCCGATGCTATTAATGACCTAAATTCCGGCAATGCAAGAAACTCCTCTTCGGACAAAGCAACCGGAGTTTCTATCAGTGGCAGTTCAAACAAGTTCTTCCATATATCGTTTGCCGTCCGCTTATTTATATAGGTATGCGCGCCCGCACGTACATAGATATAATTAAAGTAACGGTTCGTCGTCTTTGTCTTGTGTTGTTTCACCGGAAGCTGAGTCACCCTTCCTGTTGAAAGTGCCGAACAACTATCCGCCAACGGGCAAAACAAACAATCGGGTGACTGTGGAGTACACTGTATCGCTCCGAAGTCCATAATACCCTGATTATAAAGAGCCGGCTGTTTCTTATCCAGCATTTCATCCGCCAGAGCAGCAAACAGTTTCTTTCCTTCCGTCGAGTCAATCGGAGTATCAATGCCGAAATAACGGGAAAGTACCCGATACACATTTCCGTCTACCACCGCATAAGGCATACCGTAGGCAAAAGAACAGATAGCTGCCGCCGTATACTCCCCTACTCCTTTCAGCGCCAGCACTTCGGGGTATGTTTCCGGAAAAACTCCATTCATACTTTTGGCCGCAGCATGCAGGTTGCGGGCACGAGAATAATATCCCAGTCCCTGCCAGTATTTCATCACCTCATCCTCGTCAGCGTCTGCCAATGCCTTCACATCAGGAAAACGTTTGATAAACCGGAGAAAGTAATCATATCCCTGCGCCACCCGTGTCTGCTGGAGAATAATCTCCGATATCCAGATCCGATACGGGTCCGACGATTCTCTCCAAGGCAAATCACGCTTGTATTCTTTATACCATTCAACTATAGCCTCACTAAAAATATTCATTCCTGATTTCGATCTATCATCTAACATTTATCTCGTATATACTATCCAAAAGCAGTACAAAAGTAACTCTTTTGTCTCTAAGAAAACTTAATGCCTCCACTTTTTTAGAAAAATGTGCAGAATATATTTTTTTAGGAGACCAAAAAGCTATATATTTGCAGTCCAAAAAATTAGCAAGAACCTAGTAATAATATTTTTTTTAAGGAAAAATGACTAAAGCAGATATTGTAAACGAGATTACAAAGAAAACCGGTATTGATAAGACAACAGTTCTTACAACAGTTGAAGCATTTATGGAAGCTGTTAAAGACTCATTGTCTAACGATGAGAATGTATACCTTCGCGGGTTTGGTAGCTTCGTAGTTAAGAAAAGAGCTCAAAAGACAGCTCGTAATATTTCTAAGAATACTACTATCATCATTCCAGAGCACAACATTCCGGCCTTCAAACCGGCTAAGACATTTACAATTTCAGTAAAGAAATAATAAACAAGAGTATTAACCCATAAAATGTGAAGCTATGCCAAGCGGAAAAAAGAAAAAAAGACATAAAATGTCTACGCACAAGCGTAAAAAAAGACTAAGAAAGAACAGACATAAAAGCAAAAAATAATTTTTAAGTCTGATCAAACAGAATAAAGAACAAACTTGCGAAGCTAAATGTCTTTCAAGTTTGTTCTTTGTTTAAGTAGCTAACCCTAAATGAACATTTTGTCAAAAAAGTTGTTCATATAAATGAGATTCAATCAATAATAAGAAAGCAAAACAGTGACAAGTGAAATTGTAATAGACGTACAGCCCAAAGAGGTCTCCATCGCCCTTCTCGAAGACAAGAGTCTGGTGGAACTTCAAAGCGAAGGAAGAAACATTTCTTTCTCAGTGGGCAATATGTATTTGGGACGTATCAAGAAATTGATGCCCGGACTGAATGCATGCTTTGTAGACGTCGGTTACGAGAAAGACGCTTTTCTTCATTATCTTGACCTGGGTCCTCAATTTAACTCACTCGAAAAGTTTGTAAAGCAGACTTTAAGCGACAAAAAGAAGCTGAACTCCATCAGTAAAGCAACCCTACTTCCTGACCTGGACAAGGATGGCACAGTGGCCAATACATTAAAGGTCGGACAAGAAGTGGTGGTGCAAATCGTTAAGGAGCCTATCTCTACCAAGGGACCGCGACTGACGTCCGAAATTTCGTTTGCCGGACGCTATCTGGTACTGATCCCTTTTAATGATAAGGTTTCCGTTTCGCAAAAGATTAAATCGAGCGAAGAACGTGCCCGCCTGAAACAACTGTTGATGAGCATCAAACCGAAAAACTTCGGTGTGATTGTCCGCACAGTGGCCGAAGGCAAACGCGTGGCCGAACTCGACGGAGAGCTTAAAGTCCTGATCAAGCATTGGGAAGATGCAATGGCGAAAGTACAGAAAGCCACCAAGTATCCGACGTTGATTTATGAAGAGACCAGCCGCGCCGTAGGTTTGTTGCGCGACCTCTTCAACCCTTCTTTTGAGAATATTCACGTCAACGACGAGGCTGTGTACAATGAAATCAAAGACTACGTGACACTGATCGCACCCGACCGGGCAAACATCGTGAAACTGTACAAAGGCCAGCTTCCCATTTACGACAATTTCGGTATCACCAAGCAGATTAAATCATCGTTTGGTAAAACAGTCTCTTACAAGAGTGGTGCCTATCTGATTATTGAGCACACTGAGGCGCTTCACGTAGTAGACGTGAACAGCGGTAACCGCACCAAGAATGCCAACGGGCAGGAAGGTAACGCACTCGAAGTAAATCTGGGAGCCGCCGACGAACTGGCTCGCCAACTGCGATTAAGAGATATGGGTGGTATCATCGTCGTGGACTTCATCGATATGAATGAAGCCGAAAACCGTCAGAAGCTTTATGAACGAATGTGTGCCAACATGCAGAAAGACAGGGCACGGCATAATATTCTGCCGCTCAGCAAATTCGGGCTGATGCAGATTACACGCCAACGCGTGCGTCCGGCAATGGACGTCAACACGACCGAAATCTGCCCTACCTGCTTCGGAAAAGGTACTATCAAATCGTCCATTCTCTTTACGGACACTTTAGAGAGTAAAATTGATTATCTGGTCAACAAACTGAAGGTAAAGAAATTCTCGTTACACGTCCATCCGTATGTCGCCGCCTTCATCAATCAGGGACTCGTTTCCCTCAGACGGAAGTGGCAGATGAAATACGGATTCGGTATCAAGATCATTCCAAGTCAGAAACTCGCTTTCCTGCAATATGTGTTCTACGATACACATGGAGAGGAAATCGATATGAAGGAGGAAATCGAGATTAAATAACAGAAAAGGCGGCCCATTCAGTATGAGTCGCCTTTTTGTATAAAAGAGGATGTCCGTGGGAAAAAGGGAGACATCCTCCAACAGGAAATAGGTAAGAGAAAGGAGTACTTTCGCAAGCACCACCTTTCCAACTATTCCCCAATGTAATCTTCACATTTAAGTGAAGAAAGGGTTATTATTGCAGAAGTACGGACTTTCACAAGTACGGACCTCTTAAGATTCTCAGAGAGAACACCTTATATAAATGATATATATAAAGAAGTGGGGAAAACTCTCTCATGAGAAATAGGGAAATTTTAAATTCTTAATAGCCTTTGTGTGCCATATTTACTCAGCAATACAGATACTTACCCGATTTTCTTCAGGAGTATTATATGGCTGAACAGTATCACCTTTATAAGCAACTGTAATTCTATCGGCAGCAATACCTTTTGCTTTCAAAGCTTCCACTACATTATTCGCACGTTTTTCCGATAATTTGCTGTTGATTCTGGCATTACCAGTTCCTTTGTCTGCATATCCTGTCACGCTCACTTTAGCAGTAGCATTCTTCTCTAAATATTCTACCAGAGAAGCAATCTTGGCTTGCTGATCGTCCTGAATCTTTGCAGAGTTTATGGCAAAGAAAATATTCTGCTTCAACGGTTCAATCACCACTTCCTTTTTGGGTTGCGGTTGTTCTACTACAGGAGCCGGTTTGGGTTGTTCCGTCACTACCGGTTCCGGTTCGTAATAGACCGGAGCGGTTTTAGTGTAGCTTTTACCCAGTCTGATACTTACACCGACAAGGGCATTCAGTTGCCAGTCACAGTTACCGGCCTTCTTGGAGTTGAACTTATCAGACAAGGCGTTGGCATTCGCTTCGATGTTAATAGACAAGCGGTCATTCAAACGAAGGTCGCAACCAAGACCGAAACGTCCGGCAACGAGAAACTTACCTTCCTGCCAGAGATATTCCATCTCATAAGTACGAGTATCGAGCGCATTTGCTTCGTCATTGTCAAAACCACGGTTCAGCCCTGCTCCGGCAAAAAGATAGCCATTGAACACACGCTTCGGATTGAAACCACAGAACAAAGTACTGAGATCCGCCATGATGTCTACATTTCCTTGCAGATATTTATATTGGTAGGTCTGTTGCGGATTCACCCATCCCCCCTTTGCCTGCCAGCCACTTACACCAACACGTGCGCCGAATGCGGGAGCAAACTTATAACCGACATTAAGAGCTGCTGCCGGAGAAATAAGATCAGTGAATTTTGCTTCACCTACGGTATGGGCTGCTCCTATTTGTGCTTGAATGAACCAATGAGGTTTGAAAGAAATCTTTTCAGGTTCCTTGATACGCTGTTCCTGGGCGGAAATTGGCAATACACTGATAGCCATTATACCTATCAACAGTTTTCTTCTAATGCTCATAATTGATTAATTTACATTAAACATAAAGCGCCTCTCATTAGAGAGAAGCGCTTCATTATATTTAAGTTCAAAAAGAATTAGTTACCTAATGTCTTTTCAACCGGGATAATCACATAAGACTTAACTGTACCCCACTTGTAAGTGACAGTAACAGGTAATCTCAAGTTGAATGCACCGACAGCGTTACCATTGTTTGTATATGTAACGGTACCATAAGTATCCTTAGCAGGAGCTGCAGGAATAGGATTAACCGTAGTACCAGTTTGAGTAATTACCAGTTGTGAAGTAACCTCAGACAACTTCTTAGAATTGATATCGTTACCATTCAAGTCAGTAGTAATATTAGGTATATCAACTGTAATTAGCTCGATTCCATAATAACCGAAGTAGTTAGCTTTTACTGTTGTGCTGAATGCTTGGTTTCTCCAATCAGAGAAGCTCAACAGGTCGAGCATATTAACTGTAGAACCATTATCAACAGCATCTTGGAACTTACCTTCACCGGCAATTACATCAATCGGACGCAAGAAGTAAGCCATATATTCACCGTTAGTGATAGGCAACTCTAATGCACATTCACCGGTAGTTGCTTTAATGTTAATCCAAGCATAGAATCCGGCAGATGGAACTGAGTTGTGACTTGCAATATTCAACAGGTCTTTTGCAAAGTCTGTATTTTGATAAGTGACTACACCATCAGCATCAATCACTGCTACATTTTGAGTCGCAGCACCGGCAGTAGCTTTCAATGTCAAGCCATCATCACTAACTGATAATGTATATTCAGTACCGCTCAAACCTTTCTCTTTACGATTTACGTTCTTAGATGCAAAAATATACTTGTAAGCAGTAGCACCTGTGATAATAGGTTTGTTTCCTTCAAATGTGTTATCCAAATCAACTGCAAATGCACAGTCATCAGTCAGAGTACCCGGAACAACTACATTCAGACGAACGTAAGTCTTATTAGCATCCCAGTATTCAGCGATCTTATTAGAAGCAGGAATTGTAACAGCGGCAATTGCATTAACCTTAGTAGACAATGTGATAGTTACATCGCTGTAAGAATCTTCATAACCAGCTTTCGGTTTGTAAGTTACAACAGCCTTCAATGAGCCAACATCAGAAGTCTTCGCCAAAGCTAACTTCATATCGGCCTGAGAAATAGTCCACTTCAACAAGTCAGTTTGTGTAACTTCTCCAGCATCGGCAACCTCAGTAACCACACCATCGCCGGTATACAACGGATTGGCAGCTTCATAGATAGTCTTGAACATCTTATAGTCCATACCCAACTTGTTATAAACCTTCACGTTCATTTGTTCAACTGTCAATGCGAATACTTTATCATCACATTGGTTAGTGAATGGATCAAATGTGAACGGAGCGTCAATAGCAGGAGCCTTATCTTTAGTGATCATCACTTTAATCCAACCTGTGCTGACCACTTTATTATTAGCTTTCGTATCCAACAGCTGAACACGTACCAATGGCTGACGACCTACGGCAGCATACGGAGTAGCTGTTTCATTAAACAATTTCGGATACAAAACCGAACCTGTCAATCTAGCGAAATCACTTTGGTTAGTCTGATTAGTACCATCAATATAAGCACACAAATGGAAATCATACTTCAAGCCTAATTTTGCCAGTTCCGCAGCAGACATAGTCAAATCTGTTTTATTAGCAGCCACGTCATCATAACAAGTAATGACTTTGTCAGCAAGATCGATACCGGTAGTTGAGTTATAAGCAACTTCATAGTCTGCGTCAGCCTTGATAGCATCATCTGCCTTACCAGAAGTTGTTCCATACAAGTGATGTTGTGCAGCAGCTGCAGCTTTTTTAGCCTTGTCACCCAAAATCACGTTTTCATAATCTGTTGCGTAGATAGCTCTATACTCATCAGTAATTGTATTACCAGCTTCTGTTTCTACACGGATAGCCAAAACAGTAATCTTAGAACTTGAGATAGCTTCAATCAACTCAGTAGTAGCCTTGAAGTAAACAGTCAAAACACCGTCTTTTACTTCATAGCTTTCAACTTCCGGATTAGAAGCAGCTGCTCTAGTTTTATTAATATACTCTTTATCTGCAGAAAGTACAGTGATCTTCTTAATCTGTTCTTTAGTTGCACTTGACGGATTCAGATAATAAGTACCCGCAATAACCGGACGAACATAAGAATTTGTAGTAGCTTTTTCCCATACTTCACCAGTAGCAGTAGCCGGATTACAGCTAGTGGTTTCACCCCAAGCTTTGTAAACGACTTTCAAAGCCTTCATTGAAGGAACGCCTCCCAGATAAGCATCCGGTTCGAAGCCAAAGCTTGTAATAGGCAACACATCACAGATCATCAAATTAACAGGTTCTGCATTACCATATTTAATAGCCCAGCCATAAGTTACGCCATCTGTAGTCATTTCTGTGATAGTCAGCGTACCTTGCTTAGGTATTGTAACCCCGGTAGCAACACCGTCATATTTTACAACGCCATCTTCACCAACAGTCAATTTGGTAGCATCAAACTTGGTATCAGTGTCAGTATCTGTAAAAGTAATAGTCTTAGTCTGTTTATTACCTTTGTCATCGGTCAAAGTAATAGTAGCTTTATTACCATCCTGAGATACATCCAAAGTGTACGTAGTATTCGTATCGTTATCAGGGATCGTATAAGTAGTAGGAGTCCCCGATTGATCTGTTACTGTCAATACACCATTAGCAAAGGATACCGATTTCACATAAGCCAATGCTCCGAACTTGGTATTCAAGTCAGCTAATGTTTTTTCGACTGCATCCACACGTTCGCTCAGACCATTGATGTCGTCATCGTAGTCTTTACAAGATGTAAATGTGCCCGTCGAAGACGCTAATAACGCTCCAAACAGGACTGCATTTAAAAACTTTTTGTTCATAATAAAAAAACTTTTAATTTATAAATTAAATAATAAAAATATAATCTCTCGATGTCGATTCAATAATCCCATGTGTTGTCCCCATTCATTTTTAGTGTAACCTCCTTTTCTTTTTTTGTTTTACCTGTGTCCATGCTCCATAGAGGATGAACAAGAAACTTACTCCCAATACTTTTTGCCCGTTACTTCATAGGTAACGGGCAAACCTTTGTCCTGGCTCTCGTGAAGCCTTCTTTATGAAAAACTGTATGATTTAGTAATGAAACTTATTTACCCCTGCTTCAAAGAGGAGGCAGAGGGGAGGGAAATCTTTGAATATAATTAGAAGGTTATAAAGGTCTAATAAAAAGAAATCCGCCGTTTTATCGTGTTATTTCTCTTTTTTTAGTAGTTTATCAGAAAAAATATCTTTTTTGTTTGCATGTTTTCCAAAATATCTCCATCTTTGCAACGCTGTTTAGCTCCGTTACCTATGAAGTAACAGGCTTAAATTCAACACATTGCTATTGGAATTGAGCGCTTTATAAAATCCACCACCTTTTTATTGGCTTCATCTATTTTCTTATTCCGGAAAGGTTTGAGATACGTCTCGGTCACTGTGATCGAAGAGTGTCCCATAGCTTCAGAAATAACGCCCGGGTGAATTTCACAATAGTAAGCTGTCGTTGCCCATGTATGGCGGGCAGTATACGAACTAAGTTTATCCCCCAGTCCTAACATTTCACCTAGCAACATCAGTTGTCTATTGAAATTGCGGAGTGCCAACTGGTATTCATGATAAGCCTCCTTCGTCCCTTCCCGACTATTTAATAACGGAAATAAATAAGGAGATGACGTATCACGATTCATATACCTCTTTAATATAGCCATCGCTTCCGGAGTCAAAGTCACTGACAAAGGGCGCCCGGTCTTCCGCCTGCGGTAAGTAATCACATTGTCGTGCAAATCACTTTTACGCAAATAAGCAAGATCGACAAAAGGCAGACCACGAAGCAGAAACATCAAAACGAACAATTCCTGCGTACGACGCATGTCAGATGTCACAGCGGACGACTGCGGCAATTTGGTGAATACTTTCTGTATGTCTTCGGTATCCAATGCACGCTTACGGTCCGCACGGGTGCCGGTATATACAGAACGAAACAAATGCGGTACATAAACAGCCCCACGACAATCTACCGCACGATTATAGACCGCACGAAATGTGCGTAAATAGGTGGAAACAGTGTTCCAGCTACATCCCCGGCCACGAAGGTGAATCTCGAAGCCTTTTATCCACTCTGGGGTTACTTCATTGAACGTAAAATCCCCTTTCCCACGATAAGCAATGATGGCATTGAGACTGCTACGATAAACGTGCGCAGTACCAAAGTTTCCCCCCATCTGTAGTCCCTTGGCTACTTGCTTCATAAATGCTACTACTTTTAACATTTTAATCACTATTAAATAAATTACGCGATAAATATAAGAGTATTTTCGTAACCGAAGCCACCCAATACACATATATTCATTGATTTTAGAGCTGTATGGACAGTATGTTAATCAATGTTCGATCTGTATAATAACAAAAAGAAGGTGTGTCAAAAGTAACTAAATTCCCCTCCTTCAGGAAGGAGGGGTGGCTGAAAGCCGGGGTGGTAGGTGTACTTCACAGCTGAAGATCAATAGCTTATATATTCACCTTCCACCTCCCCCTACGGGTACTCCTCCTTCCTGAAGGAGGAGAATTTAGTTACTTTTAACTTTTGATACACGTACCTTCAGATACAAAAAAACAAAAGAGGATGCCTCCAGGGAAAAAAGGGCAGGCATCCTCCTTGGGGCAGAATAAGGTACACTTTCACAAGTATAATCTTATACTGTTACCCCCTGATACAATTTCTTCACATTCAAGTGAAGAAAGGGGTCTATTGTGGAAACACAGACTTTCACAAGCCCGCACTTCCTATTCATCTCATGTGAGGATTCTCGTACGAATACGAAAAATGTGGGAAAAAACACCTCACATGAGAATAGGGAATATCTTTTTTAAGAAAAGAGAGTTATAATCACAAATATTATTCCGCTATACAGATACATACACGGTTTTCTTCAGGTTTCTGATAAGGCTGCACCGTATCTCCCTTATAACCAATAACAATTCTATCAGCTGCCACTCCTTTAGCTTTCAACATCTCAATCACATTCTTTGCACGTTTTTCCGACAAAGTCATATTGATATTCGGGTTACCGGTTTCCTTATCAGCATATCCTGTCACACTTACCTTGGCGGCAGAATGTTTCTCCAGATATTCTACTAAAGAACTAATCTTGGCTTGCTGATCATCCTGAATCTTTGCAGAGTTTAAGGCAAAGAAGATATTCTGCTTCAACGGTTCAATCACCACTTCCTTTTTGGGTTGCGGTTGTTCTACTACAGGAGCCGGTTTGGGTTGTTCCGTCACTACCGGTTCCGGTTCGTAATAGACCGGAGCGGTTTTAGTGTAGCTTTTACCCAGTCTGATACTTACACCGACAAGGGCATTCAGTTGCCAGTCACAGTTACCGGCCTTCTTGGAGTTGAACTTATCAGACAAGGCGTTGGCATTCGCTTCGATATTGATAGACAGGCGGTCGTTTAGGCGAAGGTCGCAACCAAGGCCGAAACGTCCGGCAACGAGGAACTTACCTTCCTGCCAGAGATATTCCATCTCATAAGTACGGGTATCGAGCGCATTTGCTTCGTCATTGTCAAAACCACGGTTCAGTCCTACTCCACCAAAAAGATAGCCGTTGAACACACGCTTCGGATGGAAGCCACAGAACAAAGTACTGAGATCGGTCATGATGTCTACATTCCCTTGCAGGTATTTATACTGATAGTTCTGACGTGGATTGACCCATCCCCCCTTTGCCTGCCAGCCACTTACACCGACACGTGCGCCGAATGCGGGAGCAAACTTGTAACCGACATTAAGAGCAGCTGCCGGAGAAATAAGATCAGTAAATTCTCCTTCACCTACAGTATGTGCAGCTCCTATTTGTGCTTGAATAAACCAATGAGGTTTAAATATCGTTTTACTTTCTTCTTTGATACGTTGCTCCTGCGCAAATGCTATTGTAGTACTCAACGCAAATACAGCAACTAATATTTTTTTTATATTCATAATCAAAACCTGTTTAAAAGTCTAAAAACCAATGACAACAGTACTCGTCACCATTCATCTACTACTTATCAGTAGCTTCCTTGGTAGCCTCTTTAACGGCAAGATACCAAACTCCGTCTATTTTCACCGGATTAAACATAAATCCAATTGTATTTGGCGTATGATCATCCGAACTAGTGTGCTTGAAAAACTCTATCTGAAACTTCACATCGTTATTATCCGTACTTGAAAAAGAATAATAATCCAATTTATAATCTACAACAGGAAAATACTTGAATTTTTTCCTCAGTTGTTGTTCCTTCTCAGCGGGAAGAGGTATCGCTTTTCCATCGCGCAAGATAAAAAGCATCTTCAGCGCTTCATCTATATTTCCGGCTTTCAATGTATCCATGCAACTGCGTGATATGGTAAGTACTTGCACCGTATCTTCAGCTGTCAACCCCATTAAGAATTCTTCTTTGGGAGTGAGCTGCTTCTTTTTTTCTCCGCATGAGAACAAGAAACAAGAAACGGCAACCAACACACATATATATAACAGATCTTTCTTTTTCATTCCGCCTTCAATTCTTATTGTGAAGGAGGGTGCACCAATGATCGGCGCACCCTCCTTATCAGTGTTTAGTAATGAAACCTTTACTATTAGTTACCCATTGTACTCTTAACTGTACAATCTACTGTAGTCTTCACAGTACCCCAAGTATAGGTGAACTCAACCGGGATGCGCAGTTCAAATGTCTGAACGTTGTTACCGTTGTTTACATACTTGATCTTACCCATAGCTGCAACAATTGCATCATATGTAGCTTGAGTACCACTTGCTTCAGTATTATAAGAAGAAAGATTTAAAGTAGCAGAAGTAACTTTATTACCATTTTGATCTGTCTGAGTCAATACGATTTTCTCTGTTTTGCTTGACAATAAAGTCTCTCCTAACTTGCCACCACTTAATGTAGTTGTAGCATCTGCTATTTTCACTTCTACCTTATTCAATCCGTAGAATGCATACAACCAGCTGTTTGAATAGTCAGTTCCATCTACGAACTTAACATTACGCCAATCCTGGAAGTTGAACAACTTAGCGATATCCAGAGTAGAACCATTAGCATGAGCATCAACGAATTCTCCACCATCTGTACCTACTGCGTCGATAGGACGGAGGAAGTATGCATTGTATGTATTGTTCGTCAAAGACATTGCAATGTTGCAAGGACTGTATGCACAAATACCGATCTTAGCAAAATGCTTAGCAGCACTATGGCTATATGCATTCAACAACTTCTTAGAAGTATCATTGTTTTCATAAGTAATCTTACCGGTGTTCTGATCGATTGTTGCAATAACAGTTCCATTAGCATACAACTTCGTATTAGTGAATACACCTGCATCTACTTTCAAAGCATGATCGATCATGTTCTGAGCTGTAGCTTTATATGAACCGCCTGTAATACAAGCAGCTGTAGTATTATCTACTGACAATGTATACTTAGTTCCATCAACAGTCAATACATTCTGATCAGCGTCGAAGTAATACTTATAACCTCCGGCAGCGCCGTTTTGATTTGCAAATATTACATCAGTATAAGAAGCAAAGTTTGCAGGAGGAGTAAATGTAGGCATACCCTTTTCCCATACCTGGTTCAAGTCAACTACATAATTCAATGTATTGCCATTATCTTGCGGATAAGGAACATTCAGACGAGTATTCTGACCATCCTTAGCAACGTCACCGTCACTGTACCAGTAGTTAGTCAACTTAGTAACAACAGTTCCCTGAGGTTTAGCGACAGCTATCTGCAAAGGCATGTAGATAGGAGCATGAGATGTAGTATTCAGCTTGCTGACATATCTTACATAAATAGTAGCTGTATGACCTGCCATTTCATAAATACCAGACTGTTCTGCAGTAGTCAAAGTCCAGTGAAGAACTGTATTTGTTGTACCAGTTTCATCCACCTTTTCTTTCACTGTTCCAATAACCTGTGCAATCGCAGCCGGAACGAATGACTTACCATCGGCTGATTTAGCAAACTGTTTGGCTACACCACTATCATCTACATCGAATTCATATAAAGCATCGAATTCATCCTTAGACTGAACAGCTGCTTTTTCAAGCAATTGATAAGAAATCTCAGACCATGTCAAGATAGCATCAGCCTCATCACATCCAAAGTTGTGAGTGCCTTTGTCGAATACACTTGTAACGATATCATCAACCTGTTTTGCAATTTCAATCTTAATGAATCCAGCCAAGACAACGCGGCCATCCGCATCTGTCACACGTACTCTAACCAACGGGCGTTTTCCTACAGAAGATACACCTTGTTCGTTAAGAGTCTCACCGGCAGAGTTTACAATACGCGGAGTAAGTACACCTTCTTTAATAGTGTTTGCATCTGCATATTTACTGTCAGAAGTTACATTTTGACCTGATGTATATTGAATGAACGCGAAGTCATACTTCAAACCATACTTAGCTTCATCTCCATAAGCCCAAACTTTATGAGTACCATCATTTTTTGTTGCTTCAGGCTGACCTTCACGATTATAGTGAATTGTCAACAGATTCTTCAAATCAATAAAGCTATTATAAGCAACTGTCAAAGTAGGAGCATGTGTGATAGCACCTTCTACAGTCTTGAACAACTCGTCCGGATTAGCAGATTCCTGGCAATCTTCAGCAGCTAAAGTAGCATCATTAAATGCAATAGCCTGAGGAGTAACCTTAGAAGCATAAAGCAATGCGTAATCAGATGTTACAGTTGTATCTGCCTGAGCATCACTTTTTGCTTTAACAATTGCCTGCAAAGCCAAGATAGAACCTTCGCCTCCTTGTTTGATGTCTTTTCCTATTGCTCTGAGTCCTACCGGAAGGATACCTTCATCAGCAGGTTTCATGTCAGCAACTTCAGGAAGAGCCACTGAAGCACGAGAAGAAATCACTTCAACATCTCTGGATACAAAAGACAAATCTTCCTTACTTACTTTTGCACTAGACGGATTCAAGTGATAATTAATATATTCAATCGGATTATATTGAGCTCCGGTACCACCTGTATAGTTCCATTCTTTCGAATCAGTAATTACTTTACACAGAACTTTCTCTGCTTGCTCATCTTCCCATTGAGTAGTAGCTGCAGTGCTTCCTGCCTTATATGTATAATCCAAATAAGGATATTCGATAGCTTCGATACCGTCTACAAACAAATCAGATTTGAAAACAAGACCTTTCAGAGTCAATACGTCATTCAAAGCAAATGTAACAGCCTGATCTTTGTACTTAATCGTATAGCCGATAACAACGCCCTCAGCGTTTTTCTTATCTTCAATACTAAGAACTCCGTCACCAGGTATAGTTACACCAGTTTCCTTACCATCATACATTACTTTGCCTGTCGTAGGATCCACTGTCAATTTAGAAGGATCAAAAGCATCAGGAATGGTTGGAGTTGTAGGAGCATCCGGGAATGTAATAGTACCGGACGAAACAACTTCACCGTCTTTCAACAGCGAAATTTTACCTTCCTTATCCACACTAATTGAATAAGTCGGCAAATTCTGTCCGATAGTATAAGACACACTGTTGTTCTCTCCATCTACCACAGTCAATTTTCCCGTAGCCGGATCATAAGTAACAGACTTTACAAAAGACCCAACTTTGGCCTGTAAGTCTGAAAGACTTTTTGCGAGTTCATCGATTCTGCCGTTTACTGCATCGATGTCGTCGTCATAGTCTTTACAAGACGTAAATGTACCTGCAGAAGACGCCAACAGCGCCCCAAACACGACTACACTTAAAAACTTTTTGTTCATAATAAAAAAACTTTTAATTTATAAATTAAATAATAAAAATATAGTCTCGCATTGTTGATTTAAAACTCTCATGTGTTGTCCCCATTCATTTTCAGTATAACCTCCTTTTCTTTTTTGTTTTACTTGTGTTCATACTCCACAGGGGGATGAACAAGAAACTTACTCCCAATACTTTTTACCCGTTACTTTGTAGGTAACGGGAAAACCTTTGTACCTGCCCTGAGAGGGTAGATAATACTGAAAAATCATTTGTTGAATGCTGAAACATCTTTACCCCTGCTTCTAAGAGGCGGCAGAGGGGAGGGAAATCTATTATCTAAAATTAAAAGCTACAAAAGTTTAATGCTAAGAAATCCGCTGTTTTATCGTGTTATTTGTCTTTTTTTAGTTGTTTATCAGAAAAAATATCATTTTTGTTTGCATGTTTTCCAAAATATATCCATCTTTGCAACGCTATTCAGCTCCGTTACCTACAAAGTAACATCACTAATAATCAAGCTATTAATCCAGAAACTGTCCGTTTCACAAAATCCGTTACCAGTTGATTGGCTTCATCAATTTTCTTATTTCTAAAAGGTTTCAAATACGTCTCCGTTACCGTAATGGACGAATGCCCCATTGCTTCGGAAATAATACCCGGATGAATTTCGCAATAATAAGCTGTTGTTGCCCACGTATGGCGTGCCGTGTATGAGCTCAGCCTGTCGCCCAGCCCTAATAATTGCCCCAGCAACAACAGTTGCTGATTGAAGCTGCGCAATGCCAACTGGTATTCACGATACGCCTCCTTCGTCCCTTCACGGCTCTCCAAAAGAGAGAACAGATAAGGAGAAGAACTGTCACGGTTCATATACCTCTTTAATAAGACCATCGCTTCCCGAGTCAACGTTACTGACAGGGGACGACCGGTCTTCCGCCTGCGATAAGTGATCACATTGTCGTGCAAATCACTTTTACGCAAATAAGCAAGATCGACAAAAGGCAGACCACGGAGAAGAAACATCAGGACAAATAGTTCCTGCGTACGACGCATAGCAGGAGTCACGGCAGGAGACGAAGGTAATTTGGCAAAAACCTTCTGCATATCCTCATCACACAACGCCCGCTTACGGTCCGCACGCGTGCCGGTATATACAGAACGAAACAGATGCGGTACATAAACAGCCCCACGACAATCTACCGCACGATTATAGACCGCACGAAATGTGCGTAAATAAGTAGATACAGTATTCCAACTGCATCCACGGCCACGAAGGTGAATCTCGAAGCCTTTTAACCACTCAGGGGTTACCTCATGAAATGTAAAATCCCCTTTC
>NZ_QTLF01000037.1:0-2682 GCF_003434395.1 Bacteroides sp. AM23-12 | reverse complement strand
GTGCCGGTATATACAGAACGAAACAGATGCGGTACATAAACAGCCCCACGACAATCTACCGCACGATTATAGACCGCACGAAATGTGCGTAAATAAGTAGATACAGTATTCCAACTGCATCCACGGCCACGAAGGTGAATCTCGAAGCCTTTTAACCACTCAGGGGTTACCTCATGAAATGTAAAATCCCCTTTCCCACGATAAGCAATGATGGCATTGAGACTGCTACGGTAGACGTGTGCAGTACCAAAGTTTCCCTCCATCTGTAGTCCCTTGGCTACTTGCTTCATAAATGCTACTACTTTTAACATTTTAATCACTATTAAATAAATTACGCGATAAATATAAGGGTATTTTAGCATCTCTCCAAAATACCCTTCAGACATATACTCATTCATCAGCAGAATGATCCGACCAACAAATTTCGCCATGCGTCTGAGAGTAAAACAACAAAAAAAGAAACCGCTATGTTTTTTTTCATAAAATTTCCGCCACAAATAAATAGTTATTATAATCAACAAATATCCCTAATTACAAATTTAATTAAGCAGGTACATACATATAAATTTACAGATGTAAAAACAAAAAATAAAACTAAATTATTTTATACTATTCAATCAATTTATTTTTCATAACTTTGCAGAAAATAAACCACAAACAATGGTTTATACAAACTAAATATAATAATATGATAAAAGTAGAAAAAGAAGTATCCAAAGATTACATCATCAAGGGATTTAAACATTTTACCCAATTAGCTACGGAATACTTTCAAGGACATTCGGACTGCAATGCAGCTAGAAAAAGGATGCGCGACACGATAGACGCCAACTTGCAGCTCAAAGCAGAGCTCACCGCTGCAAGCTACACCGAACATACGACTTTGCTAAGTCCGAAAATGCAGCAAATCATCTGGGCGCACTGGGGACCACCCATCATTTCACTGTCGGAAAACCACGCAAACGAGTCGGACAACAAACGAGTTTGAACGCCCAAAAAGCGAAAATCGAACTATATATTTTTAAATATATAATTTATTAGTTATCCCTTATTATGGTTCCGCCCTGCGTTTCAAAAGATTTTTCTCAACAGACATATTCCATTAAATGTCAGAAGATTACCTCACTCTCCAGAGTGTTCCGCTGTGCGTTCCACAAAAATGCCCTTTTTCCACCCTCCAAACAGAGGCTCCAAAATGACCGAACAGAGGCTTCGTTTACTATAAACAGAAGCTCTGTTCGCATCAAACGAAGCCTCTGTTTCACGATCTTCCTCCAACGTGTACCACACAAAAACAACACATGTCAAAAACAGCAATTTACGTCCACACAAGGAATATTACATCCCAACACGTCCAAACACGCACATCCGTTTAGGATTCCGGCAACGATCAACCTACTTTTGGACAAAATTTAAAAACAGAATATCATATGCAAAAAATGGATTGTCAAGCCATCGGATATGGCTACATCATTATCCCAAAAGCTCTGCTGAAAGAGCAACTTATAGACTGCAGCCCACATGAAGGAGAAATAGAAGCTTTTCTGAAGCTTCTTATAAAAGTCAACTACTCGGAAACAAAGCTCACCGACCATCAAAGACGCACCATCGTGTGCAAAAGAGGTGAAAGCCTGCACAGCTACCGCAGTTGGAGCGCCATTTTCCACTGGCCAACGAGCAGAACCTACCGCTTCATACAACAACTGAAAACAAACGGAATCATCGAAATCATTCCTCACAACGACACCACCGCCCTGCATATCCGAGTAGTCGACTACGAAAACTGGACAAATATCTCGACACTCCTCGGCGAGAAAAAAGAAAACACACAAAAAGCCAGCAACGAAAAGTTCCGCCTCTTCTGGGACGACTACCACAACATCCTGCAGCTCCCCAAAGAGAACATCGCCAAGGCACAGCGTATCTGGAAAAAGCTGAGCGAAAAAGAACAGCAACTCGCCATCGACCATATCGAAGAATATTATTATCATCAGACAAACATGAAATTCACGTTACATGCCTGCAGTTATTTATCCAATAAAGCCTTTCTGAATGAATATGAATACTGACAACAGAGTTTCTCCGCAGGCTCCGGAGATAGAAGAAGCCATACTGGGCGCCTGCCTGATAGAACAGGAAGCCATGCCGCTCGTAGCCGACACGCTGCGTCCGGAAATGTTCTACAGCATGCGTCACCAAGTGATCTACGCCGCCCTGCTGGCCATGTACCAGGCAGGAATGAAGATCGACATCCTCACCGTAAAAGAAGAGCTTGCCCACCGGGGCAAGCTCGAAGAAGCCGGCGGAGCATTCGGTATCACGCAACTGAGCAGCAAAGTAGCCACCTCGGCACACATCGAATATCACATGCAGATCGTACACGAGAAATACCTGCGGCGGGAAATGATACTGGGACTCAACAAACTCCTCGCCTGCTCCCTGGACGAAACAATGGACATAGCCGATACGCTGATAGATGCGCACAACCTGCTCGACCGCCTGGAAGGTGAATTCGGCCACAACGACCACATGCGCGACATGGACGCACTGATGACCGACACAATGGAAGAAGCCGAACAGCGTATCGCCAAAAGCGTAAACGGAATTACCGGCATCCCCACCGGCCTGACGGACCTGAACCGCATGACGTCCGGACTGCAAAACGGAGAACTCATTGCCATC
>NZ_QTLF01000036.1:1187-45460 GCF_003434395.1 Bacteroides sp. AM23-12 | reverse complement strand
TGGGTAAGATTTTATAGATATTGTTTGGAGAGGACTTAGAATTCACCTTCATACAATTAATGTAATTCCCGACTAAACAGGTGAATAATTACTTAATTTCGTCCGGCCAAGGACAAGGTTTATCCGTAGCTTTGACTGTAGGACGTTGGGCATCAACTTTTCTCAAATAGGTTCCTAATTCTTTAGAAAGCCGTTTCACAATATCCGGATGTTGTGCGCTGAGATCATTACTTTCGCCTATATCATCGGGGATATTGAATAGTTCTTTTTTACCTGTACCATAGTAATAGATTAATTTCCAGTCACCCTTGCGTACGGCACAGTTAAAGTTGATTCCCGGACCGTCGTTACCCCAGTTGTTGGGCATATTCCAGAAGAGGCTGCGTCCTTTGGAAGGATTCCTGGTCTGTTTCAGTAAAGGCATGAAGCTGATGCCGTCGATAGGCTGAACTGTCTTGTATTTTTTGATGCCCGCCATTTCGAGGATAGTAGGATAGAAGTCTTCTATCAGCAGGTAATCATTGCATTTGCTGCCAGGGGCTACGACACCGGGCCAGCTGACGATCATCGGTTCACGGATGCCGCCTTCATAGGTGGAGCCTTTACCACTGTTGAGAGGATGATTCTGGGTGTGCAGTTTGCCGTCACGCCAATACGATTCGGCGGCAAGTCCTCCGTTGTCGCTCATGAAGATAATAATAGTGTTGTCGGCTTCTCCGCTTTTTTCCAGCCAGTCCATCAGATCGCCCAGACTCTTGTCCATGCCTTCGATCAGTGTGGCGTATGCGGCTTCATGGTCGGTCATGCCTTTTTTCTTGTATTTGTCGTAGAAACGTTTGTCCTTGTCCAAGGGGACGTGGATGGCGTATTGGGACATATACAGGTAGAAAGGCTGGTTGTACTTCTTAGCTTTGTTCAGAGCTTTGATGGCTTCCAGAGTTAATGCTTCGGTGACGAAGGTCTCCGTACCCCAGTACTTTTCAAGTCCGGGAACGGCCATGAGTGATATTGGCTTTCCGTCTTTGTTGTGACCGTAATTCTCTTCTCCCAGATAGCTGGCGAGTCCTCCGGCAGCATGTCCGGCTATGTTTACTTCGAAGCCCCAGTGGTGCGGGTCTTCTCCCGGAGTGTCTATGGCACCGAAATGTGCTTTTCCGCAATGAATCGTATGATAGCCGCTGTCTTTCAGTAGTTGTACGAAGGAGGTTCCTACGAATGTGTTGTTGGTGCCGGGCACTTGGCTTACTCCGTTGTAGTTCCAGTCCGGCACATCCAGTACTTTATCCTTGCGGTCTGTCTTTGTGTTCTTTTGCAGCGTCCAGTTGGTTACCCGGTGGCGTGCCGCGTTCGTTCCGGTGATGAGGCTGCATCGGGTGGGGGAACTGATACTGCTGGCATACGCTTGTGTGAACATCATGCCTTGTTTGGCAAGTCGTTCCATGTTGGGTGTTTCGTACAGCTTATTGTAATCTGTCTTTTGTGTCCAGAAGGGGAGTGAAGTGTCTTGCCATCCCATGTCGTCTACCATGAAAAGGATGATGTTGGGGCGTTTGTCCACACGCTGTGTCTGGGCAGACTTCTGTGTTTGCAGGCCGGTGGCAGCCAGTGGCACGAGTGCGAGGGGGAAAAGTATTTTTTTGTTCATGGATTAATTATTTAGTGTTATTTCATTATTTCAATTCTGCCGGCCTTTTTGATCGGTATGCTCCGTAATTCCTGTTTCCCGTGGGAGTCTGCCCATATTCTTAATGTACCGGTGCAGTGGACATCCAATATCAGCTTCTCGGTAGTACGTTTGAGTATCTGCACGGTAGCAGGCGAAAGGTATTTTTCTTGTATGCCGATCACTGCCCAGCCTTTACGGATGGGGCAAAGATGGAACAGACTATCTATAAATCCGGATAACTTTATTTTTCTTTCAGATGCGTTCAATACTTCGGCGCTCTGTTTTTCCCAGTTGAATGCGAGAATGCTGTCGCAAGAAGAATCTGCGGATTTGCCGGTGCTTTCCCGTAACAGGTAATCTTCCCGTTTGACGAAACTTTCTACTTCCCGATAAGCGGGAGAAGTGTTCAGATTGTAGCAAATGACTGAGAGCGCTTCGTCTCCTGTAGGGGCAAATACACGGTAGGCTTTACCGCTTTGCAGGGGATTGGTCAGTATGGATTCCGGAGTCGGGATGGCGGGAGCCGCCGGACGGAATATCTTTCCGGTTTCATCAATCAGGGGGCGGATATTATCGGCAATAAATTCGCTTGGAGAGTCGGACAGGTAAACAGGTCCGCCGGAGATCGCTTTCGAACGTGCCATCAGACTGCCGCAAACGGTATCGCAGGAATGAAACATATCGTGGTCGGGCCAGACGGTCTGCCCCAGTATGAGTGTATTGGTATATGACTGGAACAGATGTGATTTAGCCATATTCTCGTCATATTTCTTATAGTCGATGCTGGCACGGGTTACGCTGCTGTACAAGGTATGGTCAATGTTCAGCACATTTTGTGCCATGCAGTTCATCAGTCCCATTTGCATTCGATGTGTCTGATGTTCCAGGGCAAGGTTGCAGTCTTTAGCCTGTCGGATAACCTGCGTTCCGCCCATATAGAGCGGGAGGGTGAAGGATTGATTGTCTATCTTCAAGAAGTCAAATCCATACTCCTTCATGGTACGGACATAATATTCGTACCATGTTTCTATCTTTTCTGTACTGGTGCCGGGCAGTAAACTGCCGTTGTAGGAGTGTAGAACTTGCCGGATTTCCGGCGGAAAGTCATTCTCGGCAGAGATTCCCATCCAATAGCCGGAAAGGCTGTACCATAGCCCTATCCATCGGATTTTATCTGCTTGTTTGCGCTTCATGATGCGGCTCCATCCGTTCGGAAAACGTTTTTTGTCGGGGACGAGACTGGTCAGTTGCCGGTTCTTGTTCGCTATGTGTCCGTCGTCAATTAAGACATAACGTACCGGTATGCCGGATGCTTCGATGGCATCGATATCGTTCAGTATTTTCGTTTCATCAATGTCATAATGATAATGTTCCCAAGTACACCATCCCAGATAGTCGAAAGCATTGAAATACTGTTTGTCCGCTCTTTTGCGGAGGGCAGATACGGCTTTGTCTGCGATTAACGAATCGTAGGCGTCACTGAATACATGGTAGACGGATGAAGATTTCCGGAAAATCAGGAGGGGGAGTCGGCCGGTCAGTGCATCTTCTCCTAGTGTGGAGACATACAATGTGAGCGTGCCGTCCTGATTAACCTGAAACCAGCTGAGGCTGTTGCTACCCGCAATGGCTTTGGCGAACAGATATTCTCCGTCTGCAAGTTCAAGGAGCAGTGCGTCGCCCGATGCGGACGGCAGGGCATTGGAAGGAATGCTTGCATAATCGCTCCGTGTGAGGTCTTCGAGATGGTTGAACATCCAAGGGAGCAACCGATTGGTGTTATTCGGCCATTGATAGTCGCCGGGGCGGGAATCACGGCTGAAGAATATGCCACGAACATACAAAGGAAGTGCAACCTTATACGAAAGAGTGCTTTGGTGTTCCGGCACTTGTTGTTCGTATAAAATGGGGGTGGATGGAGTATGGGTGTTCAGGTCGATGATTTCTTCCATCCGATAAGCTGCAACATCTTTGTATGTCTTCCCTTTATGGTAGATAAACGGGTTCTGTGCAGACAGCGATACTTCCGCAAAGATGCCCGTCAATAGCCATAAACAGATGTGGATTATTCTTTTCATACCTCTTGTGTTATTTTACGGAATAGGCGCTGAAGTTTATAATATCCGGCAGTGCGACAGATTCGGATACGGTCAGTCTTAATGCTGTGGCTTCTACCGGTTCAAACTTTTCGATTCGTTTGTGCCCCACGGATTCTCCTTTGCAGACTGTTTGCCATTTACCGTTCACTTTGGCTTCTATCTGATATTGCCGGATGCGTTCTCCGTTTTTGATGTTTTCCTGGATGATGCAGTAATTGACAGACTGCTCCTTTCCAAGTTTCAGTGTCAGGCTTTTCTTTTGTCCCGAAATGCGGGCTATCGGGGAGGAGAACCGCCGATTGATTTCATCTCCCATTTCTTTCAGGCGCTGTGCGTCTCCGGCAGGGATTAATCCGGTCGGGTCAGGAGTTAATCCGAGAATGAGGGTGGCGTTTCTTCCTACTGACTTTTCATATTTATCCATCAGCGTGTTTAGCGGATAGATGTTGTTCTCGTCATCCGGTTCCCAGAACCATTCGTGGCGGCCGTTTGCTCCCCGTAGCGGAGTGTCTGCCATCGCCGGTACCCAGTATCTACCGTTCTTATCGCCATGTTTTAACAGTTCGAGTTGGTCGATACTGCTTTCAATGCGTTTATGGTGTGAGCAAGGGACGGGAAAGGTAGACCAGCAGGGATATTCCACTGTACCTGTCTCCGAACCTCCCCAACGGAAGTCGGCACGGTCGATGTTATGATAGAAAAGGCAGTTTGGCTGATACTTGTTGACAATCGGTTCCACGTCGGGGCCATCGGCACGGGGATCATCGGCTCCGCCGTCAAACCATATCATATATAAATCTCCGTAGCGGGTGCAGAGTTCTGTCACCATTTTCTCGCACAGGCGCTTGTACCATGCCTGGCGGTTGCGGGCGAACGCTCCTTCTCCTTCGGCCTTGAAGTTATGGATGCCCAGCAGGGAGTTCCATCGGATACCGATATAGATGCCCGGTTGCAGACCATATTTGCGGCAGGAGTTGACGAAGTCACGGACAATGTCTCCTTTCCCGTCTCTCCATTTCACGGCTTTCAGGCAATAAGGGTTGACGTCGCTTTGCCAGAGTCCGAAACCTGTTTCGTGGGTAGCAGTCAGTACGGCAAATTTGCATCCGGCAGCTTTGGCAGCTTGTACCCATTGGTCAGTATTCAGTTCGGTCGGGTTGAAGATGTTGTAATCTTCGATGGGATTGATACGGTTGTTGCCTTGTCCGTAGCGGATGCCGTCAAACACGTGCAGGTCATAATGGAAGACAGCTCCCATTTCCGCCTCATGCCATTTGAGTTGATGGGGCTTGGGGACGGGGAGTTCCTGTTGTTGTGCGAAGCTGCAAACTGAGTATAGGATAAAAAGAGAGAGATAGCAAAGTTTCTTCATGGTGTTTATTTAGTTACGGTTTCAAGATAATGGGCAAATGAATCGTTGGTATGGAGTAGCCATGCCTTGAGTTGTTTGTTGAATTGCCGGACCAGACGGGGGGATTGTCCGGCAATATTATCCATTTGATAGGGGTCTTTGGTTCGGTCGAAAAGAACTGTTTCGTCTATTTTTTCATTGGTTGCGTGGACTGCGAATGTATGGGTTGACGTACGTAGCCCGCGGTATCCGGTGGCATGATTGTCAAACTGTACATAATAATAAGGTTGTACCACTTCTTTTTTACTCTTGCCCAGAATATGGCGGGATAAGTCGAAAGTCTGTACCGTTTCGGGTATTTCCTTCCGGAATCCCATCAGGGAAAGGAGAGAAGGATATAAGTCGGCGAAGGCGATCATCAAATGGTCGTCTTTGCGTGGCTTTATCTTTGCCGGCCACGAGATAATCATGGGGATGCGCATGGCTTCTTCGTAGAAGATATCTTTTCCGGCATTGTTGTGAGCTCCCATGCAGATGCCATGATCGGAAGTAAATACAATGATGGTATTCTCAAACAGTCCGTTGCTTTTGAGGGTTTCGATGATACGTCCTACCTGCTCGTCTACCCCTGTGATACAGGCGTAATAATTGCGTATGTTATTTCTGAAATAGTTTCCCATTTCGGTTCCTTTGGCGGGTATGTCGGGGCGGTGGGCACAGAGGGCTTCCACATCTATATCCTTATATAGGGCTTTGTATTTGTCGGGAACCAGTTCGTAACCGGTATGCGGAGGATTCATCGATACGACCAGTGCGAAAGGTTGTTTATTCTCTTTTTGTGTCTGAATGTATTCGATGGCTTTGTCCGCTTCGTATGCAGGGCCCCATTGGTTGACGTAGTAGAAACTGTCACGTGGAGCAGTCGTGTCCCAGTACATCGGTTTCAGATGATAATCGTATGTCCCGTAGGCTGTCCAGTATTCAAATCCGTGGCGGCGTTCGGGCGGACACCATTCGTTCCACGCTACTTTGCCACGATTGTTGTAAGTGTCTACATAAGGCTTGTAAGGAGAATCCAGATGCCATTTTCCTATGTATCCCGTACGGTAGTTCATGTCTTTTAGTACATCACTCCAACAGCGGGCCTCCTGTGGAAGCTCCACTCCGTAAGGTGCTGTTTGTGAATTGCAGTTGCCTGTTACTTTATTATGCAGGGGGTACATGCCCGTCATCAGCATGGCACGGGCGGGTGATGAAACAGGATAACTGCTGACTGCATTAGTGAATAAGACTCCTTCGGAAGCCAGATGATCCAGGCAAGGAGTCTTTACAGGTTCTTTGCCCAGACAACCTAGTGCGTCTCCCCGATACTGGTCTGCCATGATGAAGACAAGATTCGGAGACGTCTGGGCGGCAAGCGGAAGAACCGGAACGACGAGTGTAGCTCCGATGAACCATTTATGATAATATGTACTCTTTGGTATGTGCATTATCATAAAAATTTCTCCTTTGTGTCTGACAGGTTAAGATAAACTAAGGTCATTGTATATTATTTAAAAGGTGTACATCAGGTTGTTGTATGGCTGCAAATGTACGCAAACAATGTGGTTCCGAATATGCCTGTTTCTTTCATTCAACATACATGTTTAATTCATAAGTCCATTTCTTTATTCGTTTTTTTGTATGTTCTGACTTAATTTCGTTTATTTGCCCTAAATTGTCTAATAGAATGAAGCACTTAAATCTAATCCTGATTATCCTGATTCTGAGTTGTTGCCCGCTGCATCCTGCCTATGCTTTTTTTGATAAAGATATTCGGCTGCTGACAATGAGGGATGGATTGGCGGATAACACGATTCCTTGTATCTATAAGGATGAAGACGGATTTATGTGGTTTGGGACGGATGACGGATTAAGCCGTTATGACGGAAAAACGATTCAGAATTTCAAGCCTGTGGATACGTATGCTTCGGTTGCTGCCATTGTGCGACTGTCAGATGACTTTTTAGGAATTGTATCCGATGGATACCTTTATTATTTCAACCGCAAGCAGGAAACTTTTCTTCCGATACATACTGAATCAGATACTGCCATAGGTGTATTTAATGTCCTGCCCGTCGACGATTCTTCTTTTTGGGGAATATCGGGAAACAGACTGATACTCTGTCAATGGGAGATACAACAAGGAAAGGAAGAAGAAAAAACGGCTGTTCGGGTACGCATACAAAAGACCTTTCAGTTATTGGAAGAAAAAGGAGAAGTCTTTTCTTCTCTGTGCTATGATGAAAAAGCCGGGAACGGAATATGGCTGACAACTAACCGGGGTAATCTGATCCTGTTTCATCCGGATATTCCGGAGGCATATCAGAAGATACCGCTGACAGACGGAAAACCATTACAAGTCACTTCCATCTTGAACAGAGACGGAGTTGTCTGGATTTCTACCATCGCCAAAGGCATTGTCCGTTATCACACGAAGTCGGGGAATATGGACCGGATTTCGTACGGCGGGACAGGAAAAGAGAATCTCCTTTCTCATACAGATGTTTATCAGACTATATTTATCGGCAATAACCGCTATCTGGCAGTGACATGGGGTGGCTATACACTGTTGATGCCGGATGAAAAGAATCCGGAAGAGCTGACGTCAGAGGTGTATAACAATACGCATACGCAGATTTACCGGAACCTCGAAACACGTATGATTTCTGCCTGTTACGATCCTAACGGCCTTCTTTGGATTGGTACTAATGGTGGAGGAGTGATGTATTCTGATTTGAGGTCACAGTTTTATGACCGTTACTATCAGGACAGGCATAACGAAATATGCGGCATCCTCATGGATGATAGTCATCGGGTATGGTTGGCGACTTATCACAAAGGAATCATGCGAAGTGACATACCGTACGCACAAGGGAAAAAACTGAGTTTCTCTAAAGTCGATACAGGCAGCGGGAAATCGGAAGAAACGATGTTGTGTGCCTTGAAAGATGTAGAAGGCAATCTGTGGTTTGGAAATATAAACGGTACATTGACTGTTTATCATGTCCGGACCGGTCGTTTCGTGACTCATTCACTGTTGGTGGACGGTGTTGCCAACAGGGCTTCGGTGTGGGCTTTGTATATGGATGATAAGAACAGGCTCTATGTAGGTACGGGAGACGGGCTTTTATTGTATAACCGTCAGACAGGTATATGCGCCAAATTATCAGCAGCACACTATTTAAATGAGAAAAGACAACCTTTCATTCGTGCGATTGCTCAGACAAAAGATGGAACGATATGGCTGGGGACCAGCAATATGGGAGTTTGCAGAGTAGTTGAATCCGCTTCCGGAGGTATCTCCGTAGAAAATGGATATGAGCAGAAGATGAACATGGAATATCGTTCGGTACGTTCGCTGCTGGCATCCTCGGATGGGAATTTATATATAGGTTATACGGATGGCTTTGCCATCCTGTCTCCACAACAAAACAGAATCAGTGCCCGTTATACCACGAATGACGGACTGTGCAGTAACTTCATCGGCTGCATAGCGGAAGACAGCGAAGGGCGTATCTGGTTGGGAAGTAACTCCGGCATATCGCGGTATGGTCGTCGTCAGCATCTCTTTTACAATTACTACATAGCAGGTAGTAACCGTTCTGCCGTATTCAGTGACAAGACTTTGTTTTTCGGAAATAATCAGAGCCTGACTTATTTCAATCCGGAGGATATAAATGCCTATCCGACCAACGAACGGGTGTTGATAACCGGTTTGGAAGTGGATAACCATCCTGTCGGGACCGGAGAAAAGATTAATAATCAGATCATCCTCAATCAGGTCATCTCTTTTACGGATCACATTGTACTGGATAATGATAACAAAGATTTCTCCTTGACTTTCAATAACCTGTCCTACTCGGACGAACAACAAAAATATAATTACCGGCTTTTGCCTTATCAGGGGAATTGGTTGATTTCTGATGAGGGAGAGAAAGCCTCGTACACCAACCTCCCAGCCGGTGAGTATGTATTTGAAGTGAAGAATATACATCCGAACGGTCAGACAGGGGCGGTGACTTCTCTGAAGATCGTAATTCTTCCTCATTGGAGTCAGACTTTTGCTTTCCGGCTTTTCGTTTCCCTGTTATTGCTGGGAGGAGTGGCTTATGGAGTACGGTTGATCAGAATACGGCAGAAACGGATGGAACACGAAATGCAGATGAAACATGAACTTTTGACGGTCAGTATGGAGCGTGAGAAAGAACGTCAGATACGTGTGGAACGCGAGAACTTCTTTACGGGCGTTGCCCACGAACTGCGTACTCCGCTGACTTTAATCCTTGCCCCGTTACAGGAATTGATGAAACAGTGCAATCCATTGGATGACTTTTATAAGAAATTGCAGGTCATGTATAAGAATGCGGCCTCACTGCACACCTTGGTCGATCAGCTGCTTTATGTACAAAAGATAGGGGCCGGGATGGTCAGACTCCAGTTATCCGAGACTGATCTACTGCAGCTGGTCTGCAATGTGTCAGAACCGTTCCGGCAGATGGCCGAAATCAAAGGTTTGCAATTTGATGTTGATTTGCCCGAAGGGAAGTTCCTGTATTGGGTAGATGAGGGAAAGATCGCTTCGGCCGTGCAAAACCTTCTTTCAAATGCGTTTAAGTATACCCCTGCGGGAGGGCGTGTCCTGCTTTCTGTCTCTTATCTGATGAAAAGTGGGCAGGGTTATTGCCGGATCACCGTTTCGGATACAGGTGCAGGGATTCCGGAATGGTTGCAGAAACATGCTTTTGAATCGTTCGTAACGGGGGATAATGTACCTGAGATGTCAACGAAGGCAGGAATAGGATTGCATATTGTGAAGAACACGATGGACTTGCATCATGGATTGGTAACGCTGAAGAGTGTGCCGGACGAAGGAAGTACCTTTGCCCTTTATATTCCCGAAGGCAAAGCGCATTTTGCAAAAGATTCTTATGAACTTATTGACAGCCATCAGGAAAAGACAAAGCAAAATGAAGAGCTGAAACCGGAACTGTTTCTTCCGATACCGGAAAACAAAACACAGGAAACAGCGGCTAAAAAAAGTCTGCTGATCATCGAAGATAATGAAGATGTCCGCGAATATATCCGGAGCTTATTCATTTCCAGATATGCAGTCAGTGAAGCTTGCAATGGTGAGGAAGGGGTGCGGATAGCCAAAGAACAGTTGCCCGATCTTATCATCTCGGATGTGATGATGCCCGTAAAGGACGGCTTTACTTGTTGCAGGGAAATTCGTATGCAGCAGGAAACCGCGCATATTCCTATCTTGATACTGACTGCCAGAGCAGAAGATGCTGACATCCTGCAAGGCTGTAATAGCGGAGCGGATGATTATATGATGAAACCCTTTAATCCGGAGATATTAAAGACCAAAGTGGATAACCTGATTTTGCAGCGTGAGCGATTGAAGCGGATTTATACGAAAGCCCTGATGCTGAAACAGGAATCGGAAGAGGGGGAGAAAGAAGATGCCTTCTTGCAACAACTGATTCATATCATAGAAGCTAACCTTTCCAATGCGGACTTTAATGTAAAAATGTTGGCGGAGCAACTGAATATGAGTCAGCCTACCTTGTACCGGAAGGTGAAACAGCGCAGTGATTTGTCTGTAATAGATATGATTCGCAGTATACGTATAAGCAAGGCGGCGACATTGATTCTGGAGAATCGCTATTCTATTCAGGAAATTTCGGAAATGGTTGGTTATTCCGATACCCGTACTTTGCGCAAGCACTTCATGGAGCAGTTCGGCGTATCTCCTTCTAAATATATGGGTAGTACTGATTGATAACCTACAAGTCGATATTATATAGTTTCAGCTTATTATATAATGTCTTCCGGTCGATATTCAGTAATTGTGCCGCTTTGCTCTTGTTATTTCCGGTTTGGCGCAATGCCTCCAGAATGTGTTCTTTCTCTGTTTCTTCGTTGCGTAGCGCCATGCTTGCGGAACAAACGGTACTTGTTTCCAGTAATTCGGTCCCTAATTCAAGAAGAGTGATGAAACTTCCTTGTGCCAGTAAAGTCGCTCTTTTTACGATATTCTTCATTTGGCGTAAGTTGCCCGGCCAGTGATAATTGAGTAAGGCTTGTGAGGCTTTCGAGTCAAAACCGATCAGATGCTTGTCCAGTTCCTTGTTTGCCTGATCGAGGAAGAAGTTGGCAAACAACAGGATATCCTCTTTCCGTTCTTTCAGGTCGGGCATCCGCAGGGTAAATTCATTGATACGATGGAAAAGGTCTTCACGGAAAGTCCCTTTCTCGATAGCTTGTTCCAGATTCTCGTTGGTGGCGGATACCAGACGGATATCAACCGAAACTTCTTGCGTGGAACCGACCGGACGAATCTTTCTCTCTTGCAAGGCACGAAGAAGCTGTATCTGTACCTCGTAACTGAGATTACCTATTTCATCCAGGAAGATAGTGCCTCCATTGGCGGCAACGAACGCTCCGGTCTTGTCCGTCAGTGCTCCTGTAAAAGAGCCCTTCACATGGCCGAAAAACTCGGATGCAGCTAATTCTTTGGGAATCGAACCGCAGTCTACCGCGATAAACGGCTTGTCATTCCGTTTGCTCAGTTGATGGATGCGGTGCGCCACATACTCTTTCCCCGTTCCGCTGGAACCGTTGATCAGTACGGACATATTGGTGGGAGCTACCAGACCTACATAATTATAGAGTTGCTTGGCGGCATCACTTTCTCCTTCCAGATAAGCATGATGGGTTTCGGTGGCGTTTCCGGACGAAATGGAAGAACCTTTCTTTGCAGAAGTTTTGGCTGCGGTATGCGTAGTCGGCGCTTCTTTCGCTTGCAAAGCTTCTGACATCTTTTTGAGTAGTTCCTCCGGATTCACCGGTTTGGCAACATAATCGCGTGCTCCCAGTTTCATCGCTTGTACTGCCGATTGGATATCGGCATAACCGGTCATGATGATCAAAGGAATATCGATTCCTTTTTCGTTCATCCATTTCAGAAGATCGATTCCGTCGTGATCCGGTAAGCGTAAATCGGACAGGATTAAGTCTGCCCCTTGTCCTTCAATGTGCTTCTGGGCACGGGCAATGTTACTGACTGACGACACCTCAAACCCTTTTTTACTTAGCCAGGTTTTCAGCATCATTCCGAAAGTGATATCGTCTTCTATTATCAATATGGATTTCATCATACTCTCTTTTGCCTCTTTTAATGCTACAAAGGTAAGAGGATTTGGGCGAAAGTAGTATATTTGCAAACTTAAATTAAATAAAAGTGTTATGAAAAAGATTGCATACTTACTATTAACCATATCGTTTTGCGGACTTACGGCCTGCAAAACCGGAACAAAAAAAGGAGGAAATATGGACAACGAAACGTTGGTAAAGATTGAAACAACCTTGGGAGACATCAAGGTTAAGTTGTATAATGAGACGCCGAAACATCGTGATAATTTCATTAAGCTGGCAGAAGACGGCGTTTATGAAGGAACGCTATTCCACCGTGTTATCAAAGACTTTATGATTCAGGCAGGTGACCCGGATTCAAAGAATGCACCGAAAGGAAAGATGCTGGGTGCAGGAGATGTGGGTTACACCCTTCCGGCCGAATTTGTTTATCCGAAGTATTTTCACAAAAAAGGCGCTTTGTCTGCTGCCCGTCAGGGAGACAATGTAAATCCGAAGAAAGAATCATCCGGTTGCCAGTTCTACATTGTGACAGGCAAGGTGTACAACGACTCTACATTGCTGGGCATGGAAAGCCAGATGAATGAGAATAAGATCAATGTTATTTTCAATACGTTGGCTCAGAAGCACATGAAAGAAATCTATAAGATGCGGAAGGAAAACGATGAAAACGGTTTGTATGAATTGCAGGAGAAGCTTTTTGCAGAGGCGGAAGCGGAAGCTGCCAAGCAACCGGAATTTCACTTTACGCCGGAACAGATCGAAGCTTATACGACTGTAGGAGGTACTCCTCATCTGGACGGTGAGTATACGGTTTTCGGTGAAGTAATCGAAGGCATGGACATCGTGGATAAGATTCAGCAGGTGAAAACCGACCGTAGCGACCGCCCCGAAGAGGACGTGAAGATTGTAAAAGTAGAAGTACTGGATTAAGTAGAATGAAGATTAACAGGCATATTTTGGACAATGGGTTACGTCTGGTACATTCGCAGGACGAAAGTACGCAGATGGTAGCTCTTAATGTATTATATAATGTGGGAGCCCGCGACGAACATCCCGAGCATACAGGCTTTGCTCATTTGTTCGAACACCTGATGTTCGGAGGTTCGGTGAACATTCCCGATTATGATATGCCGCTGCAACTGGCAGGCGGCGAGAATAATGCCTGGACCAATAATGACATAACCAATTACTACCTCACTGTACCCCGGCAGAATGTAGAGACCGGCTTTTGGCTGGAATCCGACCGTATGCTGAGCCTTGATTTCAGTGAACGGAGTCTGGAAGTACAGCGTGGAGTAGTAATGGAAGAATTCAAGCAGCGTTGCCTGAACCAGCCTTACGGAGACGTCGGTCATCTTTTGCGTCCTCTGGCATATCGGGCGCATACTTATCAGTGGCCTACCATCGGAAAAGATTTGTCGCACATAGCCAATGCGACGCTGGAAGAGGTGAAAGCATTCTTCTTCCGTTTTTATGCGCCGAACAATGCAGTGCTCGCCGTAACGGGAAATATCTCTTTTGAAGAAGCAGTCGCATTGACGGAAAAATGGTTCGGTCCCATCCCTCGCAGGGAGGTTCCTCAACGTAATCTGCCGCAGGAACCGGAGCAGACAGAAGAACGACGGTTGACAGTAGAGCGTAACGTACCCCTTGATTCACTATTCATGGCGTATCATATGTGCAGTCATGATCATCCGGATTATTACGCTTTTGATATATTGTCGGATTTGTTGAGCAACGGACGTTCCAGTCGTCTGAATCAACGCCTGGTACAGCAAAAACAACTGTTTTCGAGTATCGACGCTTATATTTCCGGTAGTGTGGATGCCGGATTGTTCCATATCTCGGGCAAACCCGCGGCAGGTGTTTCGCTGGAACAGGCGGAAGCGGCCGTACGTGAAGAACTGGAACGTTTGCAGCAAGAACCTGTTGACGAACAGGAACTGGAAAAAGTGAAGAATAAATTCGAATCGACGCAGATATTCGGCAATATCAATTATTTGAATGTCGCTACCAATCTTGCTTGGTTTGAACTGTTGGGCAGGGCGGAAGATATGGAAAAGGAGGTAGAGCGTTATCGCGCTGTTACTGCCGGACAATTGCAAAAGGTAGCTCAGTCTGCTTTCAGGAAGGAGAATGGAGTGATACTTTATTATAAGAAACAAATATCCTGACTTCTCCTTACCGGCGGGATATTTATTGGAGGCAACGGCAGGATGCGGAGTTGCCGGAATATGCGATTAACTACGGAAAAATAAATGAGAAATATCTATAGTATATATAAGGAGCATTACAAAGCACTGATTTCTCTCGGATTGCCCATTGTAATCGGGCAAATAGGAGTTATTGTGCTGGGGTTTGCCGATACGTTGATGATCGGTCATCATAGTACGATAGAACTGGGTGCTGCTTCCTTCGTCAATAATGTATTCAATCTGGTGATTATTTTCAGTACAGGCTTCTCGTACGGGCTGACTCCTATCGTGGGAGGTTTGTATGGAACTCATCAGTATGCTTCGGCGGGGCAGGCGTTGCGTAACAGCCTGCTGGCAAATTTGTTGGTGGCATTCTTGCTTACCATCGGTATGACTGTCCTTTATTTTAATGTGGGAAATCTGGGACAGCCGGAAGAACTTATTCCCCTGATAAAACCTTATTATCTGGTTCTGCTGGCTTCGCTCGTCTTTGTGATGCTGTTCAATGGCTTCAAGCAGTTTACGGATGGAATTACGGATACTAAGACCGCTATGTGGATATTGCTCGGCGGAAATGTGCTGAATATTATCGGCAATTATATCCTGATATACGGAAAGCTGGGCTTGCCGGAAATGGGCTTGCTGGGGGCAGGTATCAGTACGCTGTTCTCGCGTATCATGATGGTAGTCGTATTTATCATAGTCTTTATGCGGAGTCCGCGTTTTCTTCGTTTTAAGCTCGGCTTCTATCGTCTGGGATGGTCGAAGGCTATATTCGGACGATTGAATTCGCTGGGTTGGCCGATTGCTTTTCAGATGGGAATGGAGACAGCTTCGTTCAGTCTGAGTGCGGTGATGATTGGCTGGCTGGGTACCATTGCGCTGGCTTCTCATCAGGTCATGCTGGCTATTTCTCAGTTTACGTTTATGATGTATTACGGGATGGGAGCAGCTGTGGCTGTCCGTGTGAGTAACTTTAACGGGCAGGGCGATATACTCAATGTACGTCGTTCGGCTTATGCCGGTTTTCATTTGATGATGGCGTTGGGTGTTGTGCTTTCTTCCATCGTATTCCTCTGCCGCAATTATCTGGGAGGTTGGTTTACCGATAGTACCGAAGTGGCGGCTATGGTAACTTCGCTTATCCTTCCGTTCCTTGTATATCAGTTTGGAGATGGATTGCAGATAACCTTTGCCAATGCCTTGCGTGGAATCTCAGATGTAAAACTGATGATGCTGATTGCCTTCATTGCTTATTTCCTTATTTCGCTTCCGGTCGGCTATTTTTGCGGATTCGTGTTGGAGTGGGGGATCATAGGTGTCTGGATGGCATTTCCTTTTGGGTTGACCAGTGCCGGTCTGATGTTATGGTGGCGTTTCCATCACAAGACGAAACTACCGCCTTCCATTCAAAATTCATAATTTAAAATCTTAATTGCCTATGGCTTCCTTTCGCTCCACCAAACTGAAAATAACCATCGGCTATATATTGCTGCTGGCGATTCTTCTTTTTTCTCTGGTGTTTGTGCATCAGGAGATGGAGACGCTGTCGGCTGCGGACGATCAGCAGAATCTGCGGACAGACAGTCTGCTGAGTCTTCTCCATGAGAAAGATCAGAATACCCTTCAGATGCTGCGGGTGCTGAGCGAGGCGAATGATAGCTTGCTTTCCGCCTCGGAGATTGAAGAAATCATATCAGAACAGCAGGACTCGGTGATTACTCAGCAACGGGTACAACACCGGGTTATTACCAAACGCGATTCTCTGATCACTCCCCCGAAGAAGAAAGGCTTCTTCAAACGATTGGGGGAAGTGTTCGCGCCTTCTAAGAAAGATACTGCCGTGCTGGTCAATACTTCTCTGGAAATTGCCACCGATACGATATTGGAACCTGTCAAGTCGGCGGACTCCCTTCAGCATAAGATTCGCATGGCTACCGAAGAGAAACGGTTGCAGCGGAGGCGAACGATCCGGCGTACCAGTACGAGGTATCAGCGGATGAATACACAGCTGACCGCAAGAATGGATAGTCTGATAAAAGGATACGAGGAGGAAATGTCTGCGCGTGCCCGTCAGGATGCGGAACTTCAGCAAGAGGTGCGGATGCGTTCGGCTAATATCATTGCCGGAATTGCCATTGGTGCCGTATTCTTATCCGCCTTTTTCCTGATCTTAATTATGCGGGATATTACTCGTAGCAACCGTTATCGGCGTCAGCTCGAAGAAGCGAATAAGCGGGCGGAAGACTTGCTTGTTGCCCGTGAGAAACTGATGCTTGCCATTACCCATGACTTTAAGGCGCCATTAGGCTCGATAATGGGATATACGGAACTCTTGTCCCGCCTGACCGAAGATGAACGGCAGCGATTCTATCTGGACAACATGAAAAGTTCTTCAGAGCATTTACTGAAGTTAGTAAGCGATTTGCTTGATTTCCACCGTCTTGACCTCAATAAAGCGGAAGTGAACCGGATTGTTTTTAATCCTGCTCAGCTGTTTGAAGAAATCCGTGTTTGCTTTGAACCTCTGACGGCGGCTAAAGGCTTGGTCTTGCAATGTCATATCGCTCCGGAATTGTCGGAGAAATATATCAGTGATCCTTTACGTATTCAGCAGATAGTGAATAATCTCTTGTCCAATGCGGTGAAATTCACTCAGCAGGGCAAGATCACATTAACTGTTGGTTATAACGCTTCGAAGCTGACAATAGCGGTTGAGGATACCGGCAAAGGGATGGCATCGGAAGACCGGGAACGCATCTTCCAGGAATTTACCCGCCTACCCGGTGCGCAGGGAGAAGAAGGATTCGGACTGGGATTGTCCATTGTGCATAAGTTGGTTCTTCTGCTTGAAGGTACGATCGATGTACAAAGCACGTTAGGAAAAGGAAGTTGCTTTACTGTCGTGTTGCCACTCTTTCCGGTGGGTAAGTCAATAGTGGAAAATAAACCTTTTGGAAGCAGAATCAAGAAAGCGTCGAAAGATACGGATGCTTCTCCGGAAGAAACAGATGTTTCTCCGGAAGAGACAGATGCTGTACCGGTCATGAAGGTGATCCGTGTGCTTCTGATTGATGATGATAAGATTCAGCTGAACCTGACTGCTGCCATGCTGAAACAGCACAACATCGATGCTGTTTGCTGCGAGCAGTTGGAAGAACTGATAGAGCAACTGCGCTCCTCGACGTTTGATGTGCTGCTGACCGATATACAGATGCCTGCTATCAACGGTTTTGATCTGGTCAAATTATTGCGTGCCTCTAACATTCCGCAAGCCCGCAATATTCCTGTCATTGCTGTCACGGCACGCAGCGAAATGGATGAGAAGGCTTTGCATGAACACGGCTTTGCCGGATGCCTGCACAAACCTTTTACGGTGAAAGAATTGCTGGTAACTCTGAATGAAGGACAAATGTCAGCTGATGAGGCGCATATAACACATGATATGCAATTGATTGCAGATGCGCTGCCTGAAGATACTTTATTCAACTTTTCTGCACTGACTGCCTTCTCGGAAGATGATCCGGAAGCGGCGTGTTCTATTATCCGGACTTTTATCGAAGAGACCGGTAAGAATGCCGACCGGATGCAACAGGCATTAACTGACAGGGAGGTGGATGGAATAGCCGCTATGGCTCATAAACTCCTTCCGCTTTTCACCTTGATCGGAGCTTCTGAGTCTGTTGCTTCATTAAGATGGCTGGAGTCTTGCCGGGGGGAAGAATTCTCCGAAGAAATAGAAAAGACTACGTTGGAGACTTTGGAGGCGGTGCGTAAAGTTGTTCGTGCTGCTGAGGAGTATAGTTTCGGTTTACATTAAATCTCTCCCGGCAGCTCCTTTGGAACAGCCTATATAGTGCCATGCTTGTGCCACCTTGTTGGCACAGTTGTGCCAAAGGCATGTCACAGTCGTGCCACTGCGGTGGCACAAGCGTGCCAACGTAGTGGCACGGGCATAAGCTCGTAGCATAGTGAGAAGGTGCTGCCTTGACAAATATCTCACCTTCCGAATGAACGGAATGAACGGGATGAAATTGCGCTAAATGCAACCATAACCTCCGGCTTTTTCACATTTTAGCTTTTGGACAAACCTTTTTTCAAAGTAATTTGTTTACTTTGTATCACTTTTACACTGACACATCCTGCATGAAACGAAAATGGATAAGACGGGTGGGCTGGATATTGCTTACTCCTATAATACTTTTTGTAATACTGATGGTATTACTTTATATACCTCCTGTTCAGAATCTTTTGCGACGGGAGGTTACTGCGTATGCTTCTAAAGCAACCGGAATGCAGATTCAGGTGGAACGGATAGACCTTCGTTTTCCGCTTAATCTGCTGGTACGAGGGGTGGAAGTCATACAGCAGCCGGATACCTTATTGTCTTTGGAAAGCCTGAATGTCCGCGTACAGGCATGGCCGTTGCTCAAAGGAAAAGTAGAAGTTGACGAGGTTACCTTAAGTCAGGTGGCGGTCAATTCTGCCAATCTGATAGAAGGGATGCAGATAAAAGGCGTTTTGGGGCGCTTCTTTCTGCAAAGTCATGGAGTCGATTTATCGAACGAAACGGCAGTTGTCAATCGGACAGAGTTATCCGATACTCATATACAACTTCTGATGACTGATACCACGACCACTCCCAAAGATACGACGGCATCTGCTCCTGTGAACTGGAAGGTGAACCTTCATCAACTGAAGTTGAAGAATGTATCATTCGGTATGAAACTGCCTGCCGACTCCATGAAGATGGCGGCATACATAGGCGAAGCGACCATTGATGACGCCAAAGCGGATTTAAAGAACCAGTTTTATGGATTGAAGCAATTCCTTTTGTCGGGTGCCTCCGCCAGTTATGACACCGGAGAGGCCCAACCGTCGGAAGGTTTTGACGCCTCTCATATGGCAGTCCGGAATATCCGCATCGGATTGGACTCTCTGCTCTACGAAGGCAGAAATATGAACGCTGTGATTCGTGAAATAACGATGGAAGAGCGTTCGGGACTGAGTATTACTTCACTGACAGGGCGGCTCTTTTCGAATGATTCTATCATCCGCATTCCTGAACTGAAACTGCAAACCCCACATTCAGAAATAGACCTGTCCGCCCAGACTTATTGGGAACTCGTAAATATCCCGACGACAGGACGTTTATCCGCCAGCTTTAACGCACATATAGGCAAAGAGGACGTGATGCTTTTTGCCGGCGGACTGCCTCAAACGTTTAAAGAAGCATATCCGTTCCGTCCGTTAGTGATTCGTGCCGGTACGGATGGAAATCTGAAAGAGATGCAGATTTCGCGCTTCACGGTAGACTTGCCGGGAGCTTTCTCGCTAAAAGGGGGAGGAATCCTTGAAAACCTGACGGACAGTCTGACTCGTTCGGGAACTATTGGGCTGGATATGGTTACCCGGAATCTGAACTTCCTGACAGGATTGACTGGAGTCACACCCGATGGCTCTTTAGTAATTCCCGACAGTATGAGTCTCAAGATGAAGATGGAGATGAACGGCCCGCAGTATAAAGCAAAACTCGATCTGAAAGAAGGCAAGGGCAGCATGAATGTAAATGCCGCATTAAACAGTTCGACAGAAGTTTATACGGCCGATCTGAAAATAAACGATCTGCAACTGCATCATTTTCTCCCGAAAGACTCGATTTATGAACTATCTCTTTCGGCAGATGCCAAGGGCAGGGGACTGGATGTCATGTCCTTCCATTCTTTAGCCAATCTGAATCTTTCTTTGGACCAGCTTCATTACGCCCGCTATCATCTTTCGAATGTTCATCTGACGGGAAATCTTAAAGGTGCTTTGGCAACGGCTCAGCTTACGAGTGACAATGAACTTTTGAAAATGACGGCGGATGCAGAATATAATTTAGCTCATAGCTATCCGGACGGTAAAGTGACAGTTGACGTTACTCAGCTTGATTTGTACGAACTGGGACTTATGCCCAAGCCGATGAAACATCCGTTGGCATTCAATTTAAGCGGAGAGGCACGGCAGAACCGTGTTTTCACTCATTTCACCGCCGGTGATATGAAACTGAATCTGAGTGCCCGTGCCGGTGTATATCCTCTGATTCGTCAGTCTACCCATTTTGTAGATGTGTTGATGAAGCAGGTGGATGAAAAACTCTTGGATCATGCTGCTTTGCGTGAAGCATTACCGTCGGCTATTTTCTCTTTTTCGGCAGGAAAGGAGAATCCGTTGGCATACTATATGGCAATGAAGAATATATCGTTCCATGATGCTTCCATGAAATTCGGCACTGCTCCCGATTGGGGAATCAACGGCAAAGCAGCCATCCATGCTTTGAAAGTGGATACCTTGCAACTGGATACGGTCTTTTTCACCGTCAAACAGGATACTACCCGTATGAATCTCCGTGCCGGAGTAATCAACGGACCGAAGAATCCCCAGTTTTCCTTCTCCACTATTCTGACAGGCGAGATTCGCGACCGCGATGCCGAGCTGCTGGCAGAATATAAGAACGAAAAGGGGAAAACCGGTGTGTTGCTTGGAGTCAATGCCCGTCCGCTGGTTGGAGGACGTGGAAAAGGGGATGGACTGGCTTTTACACTGATTCCGGAAGAACCGATTATTGCGTTCCGTAAATTCCACTTCAACGAAGATCATAACTGGATTTATCTGCATAAGAATATGCGCGTGTATGCCAATGTGGATATGTGGGATGATGAAGGTATGGGCTTCCGTGTGCATTCGGTACAGGGAGATACGGTTTCTTTGCAGAATATCGATGTCGAAATCCGGAGAATCCGCTTGGATGAAATAACGAGCGTACTGCCTTACTTCCCCGAAATCACCGGATTGTTCTCGGCAGAAGCACACTATATACAGACCGAAAAAGACCTTCAGCTCTCTGCGGAAGCATCCATTGATGAACTGACTTATGAACGCCAGCGCATTGGTGATATTACTTTGGGGGCTACATGGCTGCCGGGCGAACAGGGAAAACAATACCTCAACGCTTATCTGAATCATGATAAGGTAGAAGTGCTGATAGCAGATGGCAAGCTGCTCCCTACCTCGACGGGAAAGGATAGCCTGGAAGTAAATACGACGTTGGAACACTTCCCGCTTCGTATTGCCAACGCCTTTATTCCCGACGAGCTGGTTACGCTTGCCGGTGATATGGACGGTGACCTGAATATAACAGGCAGTACCGAGCAGCCATTGATAAACGGTGAACTGATACTGGACAGCGTATCTGTCCTGTCACGCCAGTATGGTGCTAACTTCCTGTTTGATAACCGCCCTGTGCAGTTGAAGAACAATCGTCTGATATTTGATAAGTTCGCCATTTACACCACGGGAAAGAATCCGTTTACGATCGACGGTTATGTCGATTTCCGTGATATGTCCCGACCGATGGCGAGTCTGAATCTGCTGGCGGAAAACTATACCTTGTTGAATGCGAAGCGTACTCGCGAAAGCCTTGTCTACGGAAAAGTCTTTGCGGACTTGCGGGCAACCATAAAAGGCCCGTTGGACGGGTTGAATATGCGTGGAAACCTGAATCTGCTGGGCAATACGGATGTCTCGTATGTACTGACCGATTCACCGCTGACCGTGCAGGATCGTTTGGGAAGTCTGGTGACATTTACTTCATTCAGTGATACCACCACAGTTGTCCGTCAGGAAGTGCCTACCGTATCTTTAGGTGGATTGGATATGCTGATGATGGTTCATATCGACCCTTCAGTCAGGGTGAAAGTGGACTTGGACGCCAGTGACAATCGTATCGAACTGGAAGGAGGTGGCGATCTTTCGATGAAATACACTCCGCAGGGAGACCTGACATTGACCGGACGTTACACACTGAGCGGTGGACTGATGAAGTATTCTCTGCCTATCATTGCAGTCAAGGAATTTGCCATCGATAACGGCAGCTATGTAGATTGGACCGGAAACCCGATGGACCCCATGCTGAACTTCAAGGCAACTGACCGTATCCGTGCTTCCGTATCCGAAGGAGAGAACGGAGGAACGAGAATGGTTAACTTTGACGTTTCCATTGTCGTAAAGAACCGGTTGGACAACCTGTCTTTTGCTTTCGACGTAGCGGCCCCGGAAGATGCGACCATACAGAATGAACTGACAGCAATGGGAGCGGAAGAACGTGGAAAACAGGCACTTTATATCATGTTGATGAAAACCTATCTCGGCACCGGACCGATCGGCGGTGGAGGCGGCGGACTTGGCAAGCTGAATATGGGTTCTGCCCTGAACTCCGTACTGAGCAGTCAGATAAATTCACTGATGGGTAACCTGAAGAATGCCAGCGTCTCTGTGGGTGTCGAAGATCATGACGCCTCGGATACCGGCGGCAAGCGTACGGATTACAGTTTCCGTTATTCGCAGCGCCTCTTCAATAACCGCTTCCAGATTGTAATCGGCGGTAAGGTATCGACGGGCGAAAATGCGACGAATGATGCCGAATCCTTCATTGACAACATCTCTTTGGAATATCGTCTGGACCGTACGGGAACCCGTTATGTCCGTTTGTTCTACGATAAGAACTATGAGAGTGTACTCGAAGGGGAGATTACGGAAACCGGAGTCGGTCTGGTACTTCGCAAGAAACTGGATAAGCTCAGTGAACTGTTCATCTTTAAGAAAAAGAAGTAAGAATGAAAGATATACGTATTAACATATTAGCAGGCTGTCTTATAGGTATAGTGTTGTTTTCGGCGTGTTCGGTGACGAAACATCTGCCCGAAGATGAAATACTCTATACCGGAGGAAAAACGGTGATTGTCAATAAATCATCGACACGGGTTGGTGAAACTGCTTTGACGGAAATCAATGCAGCGCTTGCCAAAACTCCCAGTACTACTCTGTTGGGAGGTTTTCTGCCTATTCCTTTTAAAATGTGGATGTATAACGACTTCGTGAAATACAAGAAAGGATTCGGTAAGTGGATGTTTAACCGCTTTGCCGCCAATCCGCCCGTATTTATTTCTACTGTCAATCCCGAAGTACGTGTCAAGGTAGCCACTAACCTGCTCCGTGATTACGGATATTTCAATGGAAAGGTGACTTACGAGACTTTGGTCGATAAGAAAGATAGTCTGAAAGCAAGTCTGCTCTATACGGTAGATATGAAGAACCCTTATTTCATTGATACAGTGTATTATCAGCGTTTCACTCCCCAGACTCTGAAGATCATGGAACGCGGACGTCGTATGTCTTACATCACCCCCGGCGAACAGTTTAATGTGGTGGATTTGGATGAAGAACGTTCCCGTATCAGTACCCTTTTGCGTAATCGGGGATATTTCTACTTCCGTCCGGACTATATGACCTATCAGGCAGATACAACCTTGGTTCCCGGCGGACATATCAGTCTTCGTCTGATTCCTCTTCCGGGATTACCGGCTGCCGCTCAACGTTCTTACTATGTAGGAGATGCTTCGGTCTATCTCTTCGGAAAGAATGGCGAGGCACCTAATGACAGTATCTTGTACAAGAATCTGAATATTCACTATTATGATAAACTGCAGGTCCGTCCGAATATGCTCTATCGATGGATGAACTATCAGCAGTTTGTACGGAGCAAACAGATGAGGGCTTCCAACCGTACCCGTCTTTATAGCCAGTACCGGCAGGAGCAGGTGCAGGAGAAATTGAGTCAGCTCGGTATATTCAGCTATATGGATATGCAATATGCTCCCCGAGATACGACAGCGGCTTGTGATACACTGGATGTCACTATGCAGGCTACATTTGCCAAACCGTTGGATGCAGAACTGGAACTGAATGTAGTAACGAAGAGTAATGACCAGACCGGTCCCGGTGCATCTTTCGGTGTCACTCGTAACAATGTATTCGGAGGTGGTGAAAGCTGGAACGTAAAACTGAAAGGCTCTTATGAGTGGCAGACCGGAGGCGGTGAGAAGAGCTCACTGATGAACAGTTGGGAAATGGGGCTTTCTACCTCTCTGACTTTTCCGAGAGTCGTGTTCCCGCATCTGGGTAAACGGGAGTTTGACTTCCCGGCCACGACGACCTTTCGTCTGTATATCAACCAACTGAACCGGGCAAAGTATTATAAACTGCTGTCCTTTGGCGGCAATGCTACATACGATTTCCAGCCCTCCCGTACCAGCCGGCATAGTATTACTCCTTTTAAACTGACATTTAATGTCTTGCAGCATCAGTCTGAGGATTTTAAAGAGATAGCTGAAGCTAATCCTGCATTGTATGTCAGTCTTAGGAACCAGTTTATTCCGGCGATGGAATATACGTATACGTATGACAATGCTTCGGGTCGTCGGATAAAGAACCCTATCTGGTGGCAGTCTACCGTCACTTCGGCGGGTAATATCACTTCCCTTATTTACCGTGCTTTTGGCAAGCCGTTCAATGAAGAGGATAAGAGTTTGCTGGGGGCTCCGTTTGCACAGTTTGTGAAGTTGAATACGGAGTTGCGTCATTTGTGGAACATAGATAAGAATAATGCGATAGCCAGCCGCATGGCAGTAGGTGCACTGTTTACTTATGGCAATGCTACGATAGCTCCCTATAGTGAACAATTTTATGTAGGTGGTGCCAATAGTATCCGTGCTTTTACAGTGCGCAGTGTCGGTCCGGGCGGTTATCATCCGGAAGAGGGAAAATATTCCTACCTGGATCAGACAGGAACCTTCCGCTTTGAGGCGAATGTGGAATATCGTTTCCGTATTTTCAAGAGCTTTTGGGGAGCTACCTTTCTGGATGCAGGAAATGTGTGGTTGTTGCGCAAAGACAGAAAGCTTTTGGCTGATGGAAAAGAAGCACGTCCCAATTCACAACTGCGTCTGAAGACTTTCCCTAAACAAATAGCTTTGGGAACGGGTGTCGGTATCCGTTATGACATGGATATTCTCGTATTCCGTCTCGACTTCGGTATTCCTCTGCATCTGCCTTATGATACGGAACGTAGCGGCTATTATAATGTAACCGGAGCTTTCTTCAAGAATCTGGGAATACATTTTGCTATCGGTTACCCGTTCTAATGAATGATTTTTGTACGATTTTAGTGAATAATGATTGATATTTGTCCTGTTGGATTCAACTATTTTTGTAAATTTGCAACGAAATCTGATGCCATTGACATCACTAACCTTTTAATATTACACAATTTATGAAACCAACTTTATTCTTATTGGCTGCTGGTATGGGTAGCCGTTATGGAGGCTTGAAGCAATTGGACGGACTGGGTCCTAACGGCGAAACTATTATGGATTACTCTATCTATGATGCTATCAACTCAGGATTTGGTAAGCTTGTATTTGTAATCCGCAAAGATTTTGAACAGGATTTCCGCGAAAAGATTATTTCTAAATACGAAGGCCACATTCCTTGCGAACTGGTATTCCAGTCTATTGATGATCTTCCGGAAGGGTTCACTTGTCCGGCAGACCGTACAAAACCATGGGGTACAAATCATGCGGTAATGATGGGAGCTGATGTGATTAGTGAACCGTTTGCGGTAATCAACTGCGATGACTTCTATGGTCGTGACTCGTTCCAGGTAATGGGCAAATTCCTGTCTGCTCTTCCCGAAAATTCCAAGAATGTTTATTCAATGGTAGGTTTCCGTGTGGGAAATACGTTGAGCGAGAGCGGTACGGTATCTCGTGGTATCTGCAGTACAGATGCTAACAACTTGCTGACTTCCGTAGTGGAACGTACGAAGATTCAACGTCTGGACGGCGAAGTAAAATACATCGATGATAACGGTGAATGGACAGCTACTCCTGATACGACTCCGGTAAGTATGAACTTCTGGGGCTTTACTCCCGACTACTTTGCTTACAGTGAAGAGTTCTTCAAGACTTTCCTGAGCGATCCGAAGAACATGGAGAACCTGAAGAGCGAATTCTTTATCCCGCTGATGGTGGATAAATTGATTAACGACGGAACTGCAACTGTAGAAGTTCTGGATACTACCAGCAAATGGTTTGGTGTAACTTATCCGGAAGACCGTCAGAGCGTAGTGGATAAGATTCAGGCATTGGTAGATGCCGGTGAATACCCTGCTAAATTGTTCTAAAGAAAAGCTTTTGATAAAGACTAGGAAGCAGTCATTCATGAGAATGACTGCTTTTTTTGTCTTTCATAACGGATAATACTGCCCTTTATCCAATAATTATTCATTATCTTTGCAATCCAAAATCTTATAAATCAGAGACAGACGTGATTTCAGTAGAAGGATTATCAGTAGAATTTAATGCGACACCGCTCTTTGCGGATGTCAGCTATGTTATCAATAAAAAAGACCGCATCGCTTTGGTCGGCAAGAATGGTGCGGGCAAATCGACTATGTTGAAAATATTGGCAGGTCTGCAAAACCCGACCCGTGGAGTGGTAGCCGTCCCTAAAGATGTAACAATCGGCTATCTGCCGCAAGTCATGATCCTTTCGGATGTCCGCACGGTGATGGAGGAAGCAGAACTCGCTTTCGAGCATATTTTCGAACTTCAGGCAAACCTTGAACGGATGAATCAGCAGCTTGCCGACCGCACCGACTATGAATCCGAAGAATACCACCAGTTAATAGACCGCTTCACACACGAAAACGACCGCTTCCTGATGATGGGAGGAACCAATTTTCAGGCGGAAATAGAACGTACCCTGTTGGGATTGGGCTTTAGCAGGGAAGACTTTAACCGTTCGACTTCCGAATTCTCCGGCGGCTGGCGTATGCGTATCGAACTAGCGAAGCTCTTGCTCCGTCGTCCGGATGTGCTGCTCCTTGATGAGCCGACTAACCATCTGGATATCGAGAGTATACAATGGCTGGAGAACTTTCTGTCTACCCGTGCCAATGCTGTTGTGCTGGTCAGCCACGACCGTGCTTTCCTTAATAATGTAACTACCCGTACGATCGAGATTACCTGCGGTCAGATTTATGACTATAAAGTGAAGTACGATGAGTTTGTCGTATTACGTAAAGAACGTCGTGAGCAGCAGCTCCGTGCCTATGAGAATCAGCAGAAGCAGATACAGGATACGGAAGACTTTATCGAACGTTTCCGCTATAAGGCAACCAAAGCCGTACAGGTGCAGAGTCGTATCAAACAACTGGAAAAGATAGACCGTATCGAGGTCGATGAGGAAGACAACTCTTCCCTCCGTCTGAAATTTCCTCCTGCCAGCCGCAGCGGGAATTATCCGGTTATCTGTGAAGACGTACGCAGGGCATACGGACAGCACGTTGTTTTCCATGATGTGAATCTGACGATCAACAGAGGAGAAAAAGTCGCATTTGTCGGAAAGAACGGAGAAGGTAAATCTACGTTAGTGAAATGTATCATGGGCGAGATTGATTTTGATGGTAAACTGACGATCGGGCATAACGTGCAGATCGGTTACTTTGCACAGAATCAGGCGCAGATGCTGGATGAAAACATGACGGTATTTGATACGATCGACCGTGTGGCGACAGGAGATATCCGGTTGAAGATACGTGACATTTTGGGTGCATTCATGTTTGGCGGAGAGGCTTCGGATAAAAAAGTGAAAGTACTTTCCGGTGGAGAGCGTACTCGTCTGGCTATGATTAAGTTGCTGCTGGAACCGGTGAACTTCCTGATTTTGGACGAACCTACCAATCATCTGGATATGCGTTCCAAAGATGTACTGAAAGAAGCTATCCGCGAATTTGACGGAACAGTGATACTTGTCAGCCACGACCGTGATTTTTTGGACGGACTTGCGACTAAAGTATATGAGTTCGGTGGTGGAACAGTGAAAGAACATCTTGGCGGTATTTACGATTTCCTGCAAAAGAAGAAGATCGACAGCCTGAATGAACTTCAGAAAGGAGTTTCTCTCTCTACTTCTCCTACCACATCTGCCAAAGGAAACGAAGCGGATACAGAGCAACCTTCGGAGAACAGACTCTCGTATGAAGCGCAGAAGGAACTCAATAAGAAGATAAAGAAGTTGGAACGCCAGGTGGCGGACTGTGAGGCTTCGATTGAAGAAACGGAATCGGCAATCGCCATTCTGGAAGCAAAGATGGCAACCCCGGAAGGAGCATCGGATATGCAACTGTATGAACGGCATCAGAAGCTGAAACAGCAATTGGATACCACCGTTGAAGAGTGGGAACGGGTTTCGATGGAACTGGAAGAAGTGAAAAACTAATTTATTATATAATATGAAAGTAACCAAGTATTTACCAATTCTTGCCGTATGCCTTATGACAACAGGATGTAATAGCAAGAAAGAGGCCGTACTAACGTCCGGTATCGACCTTGCTAATCTGGATACCACGGCAATGCCGGGTACAAGTTTTTATCAGTATGCCTGCGGTGGATGGATTGAAAGTCATCCGCTGACAGACGAGTATTCACGCTTCGGCTCTTTCGATATGCTTCACGAGAAAAGCCGCGAACAGTTGAAAGAACTGATTGCCGAACTGGCTGCAAAGAAAGACAACGCTCCGGGCAGTGCTGCCCAGAAAGTGGGTGATCTTTATAACATCGCTATGGATAGCGTGAAGCTGAACAAAGAAGGAGCAGCTCCGATCAAAGAAGAAATGGCGGCTATCGATGCGCTCAAAGATAAAGAAGAGATTTACACCTACATTGCCGAAAGTCAGAAGAAAGGAATACGTCCTTACTTTACTATGTTTGTTAGTGCGGATGATATGAACAGCTCTATGAACATGGTTCAGACCTATCAGGGCGGTCTCGGAATGGGACAGCGTGACTACTATCTGGAGAATGACGAGCAGACAAAGAGTATCCGCGATAAATATAAGGAACACCTCGTTAAAATGTTCCAGTTGGCTGGCTATGACGAAGCTACCGCACAGAAAGCAATGGTGGCTGTGATGAACATCGAAACACGTCTTGCCAAAGCTGCCCGTTCACAAGTAGAATTGCGTGATCCGCATGCCAACTATAATAAGATGGATATGGAAACGCTGAAAAAGAACTTCCCTACTTTTAACTGGGATGCTTACTTCACTACTTCGGGACTGAATGACTTGAAAGAAGTGAATGTCGGTCAGCCTGCAGCCATGAAGGAAGTTGCCGATGTTATTAATACAGTGCCTCTTGAAGATCAGAAGTTCTATCTTCAATGGAATCTGATCGATGCCGCAGCCTCTTTCCTCAGTGATGATTTCGTGGCACAAAACTTCGACTTCTATAGCAGAACAATGTCCGGCAAGAAAGAAATGCAGCCTCGTTGGAAACGTGCAGTAAGCACTGTAGACGGCTCTTTGGGTGAAGTAGTAGGACAGATGTATGTCGAAAAATACTTCCCTGCCGCTGCCAAAGAACGTATGGTTGGATTGGTGAAGAACCTGCAGACTTCTCTGGGCGAACGTATCAAAGCGCTGGAATGGATGAGCGAACCGACAAAGGTGAAAGCATTAGAGAAACTGGCTACTTTCCATGTAAAGATCGGTTACCCGGATAAATGGAAAGATTACTCTGCTCTGGAGATCAAAGACGACTCTTATTGGGCAAATATCGAGCGTGCCAGCCAATGGGATTTCAATGACATGATCGCGAAAGCCGGTAAGCCGGTCGACAAGGACGAATGGTTGATGACACCTCAGACGGTGAACGCTTACTATAACCCGACAACCAACGAAATCTGTTTCCCAGCCGCTATCCTGCAGGCTCCGTTCTTCGATATGAACGCTGACGATGCGATGAACTATGGTGCTATCGGTGTGGTAATCGGCCATGAAATGACTCACGGATTCGACGATCAGGGCCGTCAATACGACAAGGATGGTAACTTGAAAGACTGGTGGACAGAAGAAGATGCTAAAAAGTTCGAAGAACGTGCTCAGGTAATGGTTAACTTCTTTGACAGCATAGAGGTGGCTCCCGGTGTACATGGTAACGGTGAGCTGACTTTGGGAGAGAACATTGCCGACCACGGTGGCTTGCAGGTTTCTTTCGCAGCTTTCAAGAAAGCAATGGAAACAGCACCGCTGGAAGTTGTTGACGGATTCACTCCCGAACAACGTTTCTTCCTCGCTTATGCTAATGTATGGGCAGGACACATCCGTCCGGAAGAGATTCTCCGACTGACCAAACTCGATCCTCACTCTTTAGGAAAATGGCGTGTGGACGGAGCATTGCCTCATATCCAGAACTGGTACGAAGCATTCAATATCACAGAACATGATCCTATGTTCGTAGCGAAGGACAAACGAGTGTCTATCTGGTAATAGATTTTGATTAGAAACTATATATGCGAAGGAGCGTTGACTTTCCAACAGGAACAGTCAACGCTTTTTTTTATTAATTCACACCTTATTTATTACGTACGATAAACAATATTTCGTAACTTTGCGCATCAAATACTTAATAAGCAATTCAATGTCAGAGTCTAAAAGAATAAAAACTGCATTGGTATCTGTATACCATAAGGAAGGTTTGGACGAAATTATTACCAAACTTTACGAAGAAGGAGTCGAGTTTCTCTCAACAGGTGGAACTCGTCAGTTTATTGAATCACTAGGATATCCTTGTAAGGCAGTGGAAGATTTGACCACTTATCCTTCAATCCTTGGTGGTAGAGTGAAGACATTACATCCGAAGATTTTTGGAGGTATCCTTTGCCGTCGTGACCTGGAACAGGATATTCAACAGATTGAAAAGTATGAAATCCCCGAAATAGATTTGGTTATTGTCGACCTGTATCCGTTTGAAGCTACCGTGGCTTCCGGCGCATCCGAAGCAGACATCATTGAAAAAATCGATATAGGTGGAATCTCTTTGATTCGTGCTGCTGCCAAGAACTATAACGATGTCATCATCGTGGCTTCTCAGGCACAATATAAGCCATTGCTGGATATGCTGATGGAACATGGCGCTACTTCTTCACTCGAAGAACGTCGCTGGATGGCAAAAGAAGCGTTTGCCGTTTCTTCTCACTACGACTCAGCTATCTTCAATTATTTCGATGCCGGCGAAGGTTCTGCTTTCCGTTGTTCGGTAAACAACCAGAAGCAACTCCGTTACGGTGAAAATCCTCATCAGAAAGGTTATTTCTACGGAAATCTGGACGCTATGTTCGATCAGATTCACGGTAAGGAAATCTCTTATAACAACCTGCTGGACATCAATGCTGCCGTTGATCTGATCGACGAATACGAAGATTTGACTTTCGCTATCCTGAAACATAATAATGCTTGTGGCCTGGCTTCTCGTTCAACTGTATTGGAAGCATGGACAGACGCGTTGGCCGGTGATCCCGTTTCCGCTTTCGGAGGCGTATTGATTACTAACGGAGTGATTGACAAGGCAGCAGCCGAAGAGATCAACAAGATATTCTTCGAAGTGATTATCGCGCCGGACTATGACGTAGACGCGCTCGAAATTCTGGGACAGAAAAAGAACCGCATCATCCTGGTTCGCAAAGAAGCCAAACTGCCGAAGAAACAGTTCCGTGCTTTGCTGAACGGTGTATTGGTGCAGGACAAAGATATGAATATTGAAACGGTTGCCGATCTGAGAACTGTGACAGACAAAGCTCCTACTCCGGAAGAAGTGGAAGATATGTTGTTTGCCAACAAGATTGTTAAGAACAGCAAGTCGAACGCTATCGTGCTGGCAAAAGGCAAACAGCTTCTTGCAAGCGGTGTGGGACAGACTTCACGGGTAGACGCCTTGAAGCAAGCGATTGAAAAAGCCAAATCATTCGGATTCGATCTGAACGGTGCGGTAATGGCTTCAGATGCTTTCTTCCCCTTCCCGGATTGCGTAGAAATAGCAGACAAAGAAGGTATTACGGCAGTCATCCAGCCGGGCGGCTCGGTGAAAGACGATCTTACTTTTGCTTACTGCAACGAGCACGGTATGGCGATGGTGACCACCGGTATCCGTCATTTTAAACATTAAAAACAGGTATTGAGTATTAGGTATTAAGTATTAACCTTGCGGATAAGGCAGTCTACTTTATACCTAATATTTAATACCTAATACTTAATACTTAATACTTTATATTAATGGGATTATTCTCTTTTACACAAGAAATAGCGATGGACTTGGGGACAGCCAATACCATCATCATCACAAACGGGAAAATTGTGGTGGATGAGCCTTCGGTTGTGGCCTTGGATCGCCGTACAGATAAGATGATCGCCGTTGGGGAAAAGGCGAAGTTGATGCACGAAAAGACCCACGAAAATATACGTACTATTCGTCCGTTGAGGGATGGAGTGATCGCCGACTTCTATGCTTGCGAGCAAATGATGCGCGGTTTGATTAAGCAGGTAAATACTCGTAATCACTTGTTTTCGCCGTCACTTCGTATGGTGATCGGTGTACCGTCGGGAAGTACGGAAGTAGAACTCCGTGCCGTTCGTGACTCAGCCGAGCATGCCGGTGGGCGTGACGTCTATCTGATATTCGAACCGATGGCTGCGGCAATCGGTATCGGTATTGATGTAGAAGCGCCCGAAGGAAACATGATCGTGGATATAGGTGGTGGGTCTACGGAAATTGCCGTTATCTCTTTGGGAGGTATCGTTTCCAACAACTCTATCCGTATCGCCGGTGATGATCTGACTGCGGATATCCAGGAATACATGAGCCGTCAGCATAATGTGAAAGTCAGCGAACGTATGGCAGAACGTATTAAGATCAACGTAGGTGCCGCACTGACCGAGCTTGGCGATGACGCTCCGGAAGATTACATCGTTCATGGACCGAACCGTATCACAGCTCTTCCGATGGAAGTGCCCGTATGTTATCAGGAAGTGGCTCACTGTCTGGAGAAATCCATCTCCAAGGTTGAAACAGCCATCTTGAGTGCATTGGAAAATACGCCGCCCGAACTGTATGCGGATATTGTACACAACGGTATTTATCTTGCCGGTGGTGGTGCATTGCTTCGCGGACTGGACAAGCGTTTGACAGATAAAATTAACATACCTTTCCACATTGCTGAAGATCCTTTGCACGCAGTAGCCAAAGGTACGGGTGTGGCATTAAAGAATGTAGACCGTTTCTCTTTCTTGATGAGATAAATAATACGGATCATTATTCATGCGGAATTTAATAAACTTCCTTTTGAAATACAATTACTGGTTCCTCTTCATCGTATTAGAGGTAGCCAGTTTTGTTTTGTTATTTCGGTTCAACAACTATCAGCAGAGTACTTTTTTTACATCTGCCAATGTCGTTGTGGGGGCAGTTTATGAAGTTTCGGGAGGAATAAGCTCTTATTTCCATCTCAAATCGGTCAACGCAGACTTGCTGGATCGTAATATGGCGCTCGAACAGCAGATCACTAATCTGGAAAAGGCGTTGCGGGAGCATCAGGTTGATTCGGCCACTGTAAACAGCATCAGGGAGATACCTCTGACAGATTATCGGTTGTTCAAGGCACACGTCATTAAGAACAGTCTGAATCAGGCGGATAATTATATAACGCTCGATCAGGGTTCTTCTTCCGGCATCCGTCCCGAAATGGGAGTGGTGGACGGAAACGGAATAGTGGGCATTGTCTATGAAACCTCCTCTTCGTATTCACTCGTGATTTCGGTATTGAACAGCAAGTCAAATATTAGTTGCAAGATTGTCGGAAGTGACTACTTTGGTTATCTGAAGTGGGAGCATGGAGATTCCCGTTATGCGTATCTGAAAGATTTGCCTCGTCATGCAGAGTTTAATCTGGGTGATACGGTGGTGACAAGCGGCTTCTCTACCGTATTCCCTGAAGGAATTATGGTAGGAACAGTCGATGATATGTCCGATTCGCACGACGGATTGTCTTATTTGTTGAAAATCAAGTTGGCTACCGATTTCGGCAAGGTGAGTGATGTGCGGGTGATAGCCCGGAACGGTCAGCAGGAACAGAAAGAACTGGAAAATAAGGCTGTGAAATAATGATAATTACCTATATACATAGAATCGGATGGTTTATCGGGCTGGTACTTCTTCAGGTGCTGATCCTGAATAACGTACATATTGCCGGATATGCTACTCCCTTTCTCTACATTTACTTTATACTGAAATTCGCTTCCGGAACTTCCCGGAATGAGTTGATGTTGTGGGCTTTCTTCTTCGGACTAACCATTGATATCTTTGCCGATACTCCGGGGATGAATGCTGCGGCAACCGTGCTGCTGGCTTTCCTTCGTCCGTCCTTGCTGCGCCTGTTTACTCCGCGTGACAATCTGGACAGTATCATCCCTTCTTTCAAGAGCATGGGCATCACTCCTTTCCTGAAATATACCACGGCAAGTGTTTTTGTCCATAGCCTGGCATTACTCAGCATTGAGTTCTTCTCATTTACCAGCATCTGGCTGTTGTTATTGCGGGTGATTTCGTGCACCCTTCTGACTTTAACCTGCATTCTTGCTGTAGAAGGAATAAGGAGATAGGAATGGCAAAAGACTATAGATTAGAAAAGCGGAAATTTGTTATCGGGGGGATTGCTTTAACTATTGTGTTGATTTATCTGATACGCCTCTTTGTATTGCAGATAACGACAGACGACTACAAGAAGAATGCCGACAGCAATGCTTTCCTGAATAAAATTCAATATCCCTCACGGGGTGCTATTTACGACCGTAACGGCAAACTGCTGGTATTCAACCAGCCGGCCTATGACATCACTCTTGTCCCGAAAGAGGTCGAAAATCTGGATACACTCGATTTATGTGAGTCGTTGGGCATTACTCGTGCTCAGTTCCTTAAGATCATGAGTGATATGAGAGACCGCCGCCGCAATCCGGGATATTCCCGATATACCAACCAGCTGTTCATGTCACAACTCTCTGCGGAGGAGTGCGGTGTCTTCCAGGAGAAACTGTTCAAGTTTCCCGGTTTTTATATTCAGCGGCGTACGATCCGGCAATATTCATACAATGCTGCCGCCCATGCTTTGGGGGATATCGGTGAGGTATCCGTTAAAGATATGGAGGCGGATGAAGAGGGATACTACATCCGCGGAGATTATGTAGGAAAACTGGGAGTTGAAAGATCGTACGAGAAATACCTGCGTGGAGAAAAGGGAGTAGAGATTCTGTTGCGCGATGCGCATGGACGTATCCAGGGACGTTATATGGACGGAGAGTATGACCGTCCTTCCATTCCGGGCAAGAATCTGACTCTGAGTCTCGACATCGATTTGCAGATATTAGGCGAACGGTTATTGAAAAATAAGATTGGAAGTATCGTAGCTATCGAACCGGAAACCGGAGAAATCCTTTGTCTGGTTTCTTCTCCGAATTATGATCCGCATCTGATGATTGGTCGTCAGCGTGGCAAGAACCATCTGATGCTGCAACGCGATAAACAGAAACCGTTGCTCAATCGTGCGTTGATGGGAGTCTATCCTCCGGGGTCAACTTTCAAGACGGCACAGGGACTGACCTTCCTGCAAGAAGGAATCATTACCGAGCAAAGTCCTTCTTTCCCCTGTTCTCGTGGTTTCCATTATGGGCGTCTGACAGTGGGATGTCATGCTCACGGCTCACCTTTGCCATTGATTCCGGCTATTGCGACTTCTTGCAATTCCTATTTCTGTTGGGGGCTGTTCCGTATGTTCGGCGATCGCAAGTACGGTTCACCGCAGAATGCCATCACAGTTTGGAAAGATCACATGGTTTCTCAGGGATTCGGCTATAAGTTAGGAGTTGATTTGCCCGGAGAGAAACGGGGCTTGATACCGAACGCGCAATTTTATGACAAGGCTTATCGTGGACACTGGAACGGACTGACGGTCATCAGTATCTCCATCGGACAAGGTGAAATTCTGTCTACCCCTCTTCAGATAGCTAACTTAGGGGCAACGATTGCCAATCGCGGACATTTTACAACACCACATATTGTGAAGGAAATTCAGGATGCGCAGTTGGATAGCATTTATCGACATCCACGCAACACAACCATAGAGCGAAGACATTATGAATCTGTGGTAGAAGGAATGCGTGCTGCTGCCACCGGAGGTACTTGCCGTATGCTGTCCGTGATGGTGCCGGAACTTGAAGCCTGCGGAAAGACAGGAACAGCGCAGAATCGCGGACATGACCATTCGGTGTTTATGGGCTTTGCTCCGATGAACCAGCCTAAGATCGCCATTGCCGTATATGTAGAGAATGGAGGTTGGGGAGCGACTTATGGAGTGCCGATCGGTGCATTGATGATGGAACAATATATGAAAGGGAAGTTGTCGCCCGAGAATGAGTTAAGAGCAGAAGAAATCAGTAACAGAATCATCTTATATGGTAACGAGGAACGATAGTTTGTGGAAAACACTGGATTGGGTAACGATTGGTATCTATCTGCTTTTGATTGTCGGCGGATGGTTCAGCGTTTGCGGTGCCAGCTATGACTATGGCGATCGTGACTTCTTTGATTTCTCTACCCGTGCCGGAAAGCAGTTTGTATGGATTATCTGCTCCTTTGGTTTGGGATTTGTTTTGCTGATGCTGGAAGACCGGATGTATGATATGTTCGCGTACATTATATATGTAGGGATGATTGTGCTGCTTATTGTTACCATCTTTATCGCACCGGATACGAAAGGATCGCGTTCTTGGCTGGTGATGGGACCGGTCAGCCTGCAACCCGCCGAGTTTGCCAAGTTTGCTACGGCACTGGCGCTGGCGAAATATATGAACTCATACTCATTCAGCATAAAGAAAGAAAAGTGTGCCTTCGTCTTGGGCTTTATCATTCTTCTTCCGATGCTCCTGATTATCGGACAGCGGGAGACGGGGTCAGCATTAGTCTATCTTGCCTTCTTTTTGGTGCTTTATCGGGAAGGAATGCCCGGTGTAGTGCTTTTTGCCGGTTTGTGTGCAGTGATTTACTTTGTTGTCGGCATCCGTTTTGACGAGGTCTTTATTGCCGATACTCCCACACCGTTGGGCGAATTTATCGTGTTGTTATTGATTCTGTTGTTTGCCGGAGGAATGGTATGGGTGTACCCCAAAAAGTGGGAACCCACACGGAACATTATCGGAGGAAGCCTGATCATTCTGCTTATCGCATATTTAATATCGGAATACGGAATACACTTCAGTCTGGTATGGGTGCAATGGGGGCTTTGTGTTCTTGTGGTAGGTTATCTGCTCTATCTGGCATTGAGAGAGCGTCAACGTTCCTATTTCCTGATTGCCCTGTTTGCCATCGGCTCTATCGGCTTTCTGTATTCCAGTAACTACGTATTTGATAACATCTTGGAATCCCATCAGCAAATCCGTATCAAGGTTGTACTCGGTATGGAAGAAGACCTGACGGGAGCAGGATATAATGTCAATCAGTCAAAGATAGCCATCGGTTCCGGTGGATTGACCGGAAAAGGCTTTCTGAATGGCACACAGACGAAACTGAAATATGTGCCCGAACAAGATACTGACTTTATCTTCTGCACAGTGGGAGAGGAGCAGGGATTTGTCGGTTCGGCTGCTGTTCTGTTGGCTTTCCTTATATTGATTCTGAGACTGATTGCTTTATCCGAGCGGCAGACTTCCACTTTTGCACGTGTCTATGGATATTCCGTTGTCAGTATTTTCCTTTTCCATCTTTTTATTAATGTCGGGATGGTGCTTGGGCTGACTCCGGTAATTGGTATTCCTTTGCCGTTCTTCAGTTACGGAGGTTCTTCCTTGTGGGGATTCACCATTTTATTGTTTATCTTCCTGAGGCTGGATGCCGGAAGAGGCAGAAGGCTTTAATCTATTCTCCTTGTTTTTCAATCCGGATACCGACGTCATTGAGTCCGGTTAATTTCTCATCCTGCATTCCGTGCACAATCTTAACTGTGTAGTTTCCGGGATGCAGCGGGCGGACAGATTTGACAAAAACTGCTGTTTGATAGATACTTCCCCACCCATTGCCTGTCCATCTTCCTGTGGAATCAGCCAGGTTGACCGCTATCGTGTCAGTGCGCCATACTGTGGAGTCGAGCAGATTCTCATGAATGAATAAGTAAAGGTTGCGGTAAGGGTATTCACTTCTGTTGCGAACTTCCGCAAATAATCTGAGTGTACCAGGAATGCTGTCCGTAACAGGACACTGAAAAGAGAGTGTATCACTCTTTCCCCATCCCTCATTGGGCAGGGACTGGTAGGAGTGATACACGGTATTTTCATTACAGGCTGCCATGAGGCAGGCACCGAATAAACAAAATAAGCTATTCCTGAGCAGGCTTTTCATTATTTTGCGGTTTCTCTTGATTCGAATTTCTTTCAGGTCTGGGAATACGTTCCTGGTTGGGTTGTCTTCCTTGTTCCTGCGGGCGTTCCTGATTTTGAGGACGTTCCTGTTTGGGTTGCCGTTCTCTATTCTGCGGACGCTCTTGATTCTGCGGACGGTTCGGATTCTGTGGACGTTCCTGATTCTGTCCTCTTTCCGGACGTCTGTTCTCATTATTCCGTCCTTGATTCTGTCCTCTGTTCCGGTTATTATTGTTATTGTTTCTCGGACGATTTTCTCTGTCTCCTCTTTCTCCTCTGTTGCCGTTCTCTGACGGTTGGGGACGATTCTCGTTCTCCCCCCTCTGAGGTTGCTGCGGACGATTTCCACCTTCGGCCTGTGCCTGCGGGCGGTTGTCATTATTTCCTTTTCTCTTCTTCTTGTTCCGGTTACCGTTGTTTCCGTCCTTATTATTTCGGTTACGGTCGAAGCGGGTGAGGCTTTCCTGTTCCAGCAAGTCAATCGGCTTTTTGGATTCTTGCTTCACTTCAGCTTCGAGCAGACTATCCGGTTTCATTCCTTTCTTGTTCATGGCAATCACCTCAAAGGCACGTTTTCCACTGATTGTTACCAGGTTGGCGGGGAAGTTCTTGTCCGTAGAGTAAGAAACATGATTACTCAGAATATCAGCTTTGAAGAAGTAGAAAGTGCCGTCCTTTGTTTCCAGTTCGATTTCTCTGGAAGGAAGGCGTTTCTGAGCTTCCACATAGCAGTCCACCTCATAGTTGAGACAACACTTTAACTTGGCGCACTGTCCGGCAAGCTTTTGAGGATTCAGTGAAATGTCCTGAAAGCGGGCGGCACTTGTAGATACCGACACAAAGCTCGTCATCCATGTAGCGCAGCAAAGCTCCCGTCCGCAAGGACCGATACCTCCGATACGTCCCGCTTCCTGTCGTGCACCGATCTGTTTCATTTCAATGCGGACACGGAAAGCTTCGGCAAGTACCTTAATCAGTTGGCGGAAGTCCACACGTTCGTCAGCAATGTAGTAGAAAATAGCCTTATTGCCGTCGCCCTGATATTCCACATCACCGATTTTCATATCCAGGTTCAGGTTCAGTGCGATCTGGCGGGCACGGATCATGGTCGCATGTTCCTTCGCTTTCGCTTCGTTGAATTTCTCCATATCCACCGGCTTCGCTTTCCGGTAGATTCTTTTTATTTCAACATCAGTCTTGAAGTTGGCCTTCTTCATTTGCAGTGGGACGAGTCTTCCCGTCAGGGTCACGACACCGATGTCATGCCCCGGAGCAGCTTCTACGGCAACGATGTCTCCCTTTTCCAGTTTGATTTTGTTGCTGTTGCGGTAATAGCCCTTTCGGGTGTTTTTAAATTGTACTTCCACCATATCACACTCTTCCGCGTTGCCTGGTATGTCTGCCAGCCAATCATAAGTGTTCAGTTTCTTATCTTGTCGGGAGCATCCTTTGCAGCAAAGACCGCCGCTCCCATTATGAAGCTTATATTCCATAGTTTATATATTTATTATTGCTTCAACAGTACGATCATCTTCAGTGAGAAGTCGAAGAATACCATCTTGGCATTTACATTTTGTTCTATATGTAGTTGCGCTTCGCTTAGTTCATCCATGATGCCCATTACGTTCCTTTCGTTGACGAAAGGAGCAAAGCGAGAGGCGAAATTCTGTTCGTTGATTGTCATGTATGTCAGATCACGCTGATGGAGATTGAATATAAAGTTTTCGCGGATCATGCGCTGACAGTATTCCAGAAAGTTCTTCTGGCGTTCACGTCCCATGCCGGCAACCTGTTCGCTCCAAAGCTTCATTTCCCTGATTTTCCGTTGATAGGACAATCGCATCAGGCTGACAAATAAGTCGAAGAAGAGCTGATTCTCTTCATTCAGATGAATAGTTTCCAGTGCTTTGATAAAGTTCCCGTTTGCCAGATGGGCAATGGAAAGGCTGTCGGCAGGTTGGATACCGTATTTGGACTGCAATACGCGGTCGATGGCCGGCTCGTCTATTTTTCGCACGTTCATGCGTTGAGTACGGCTCAGAATGGTAGGCAGAATCATTTCCGGAGCTTCCGATACGAGCAGGAAGATGGTTTTCTCAGGTGGCTCTTCGAGCAATTTCAATAATTTGTTGGCACATACCGGATGCATCTTTTCGGGCAACCAGAGAATCGTGATCTTGAATCCTCCTTCGCTCGATTTGAGGCTGAGTTTCTTCAGAATTTCATCGCTTTCTTTCGCGTAGATGATGGCCTGTGCATTCTCGGCATCCATTTCTCTCAGCCAGTGATTCAGGTTGAAGTACGGATTCTTCAGAACGAATGGTCTCCAGTCGGCGATATAGTCATCGCACACTTCCCGTTTCCCTTTAGAACTTTTCACGATGGGGAATACGAAATGTACGTCCGGATGTACCAGTTTATTGAATTTCACACACGACGGACATACTCCGCAGGCATCCGTCTCACCCCGGTTGGTGCAACTGATGTAGCGGGCATAAGCGATAGCCAGCGGCATCTTACCGACTCCTTCGGGGCCACAGATCAGTTGGGCATGCGGTATGCGCCCTTCACTCACTTCCTGAATGAGTCGTTGCTTGATTTCTTCTTGTCCGATTACGTCTCTGAAAAACATATCAATAAATGATTTTAGCCACTTCTTTGATACTGTCCACTGCTCCGATGGAGTAGAAGTGGATGCTTGGCACTCCATGTGCCATTAACTCTTTGCATTGGGCGACACACCATTCGATACCAACCTGTTCGGCTTCCTTGTCGTTCTTGCATTTCAAAGCCTCCTTGACCAAATCTTCCGGCAAGTCTACTTTGAATGTCTTGGGCACCATGCTGAGTTGAGATAACTTCTTGAATGGCTTGATGCCCGGAATGATAGGTACATTGATACCTGCTGCCTTCGCTTGCTCTACAAATTCGAAGTATTTCTTATTGTCGTAGAATAACTGTGTCACAGCATATTCCGCACCTGCTTCTACTTTCTTTTTCAGCCAGAAGAGATCGGATTCGATGTTGGGAGCCTCCTCGTGCTTCTCCGGATAGCAAGCCACACCGTAGGAGAACGGGCTGTTGGTTACTTTCATCTCCGAACCGTCTACAAAGATTCCCTTATTGAAGTTATTGATTTGCTCCTGCAACTCGATAGCATGATGGTATCCGTCGCCCTCGGGAGTGAATACTGATTCATGTTTGGCCTTATCTCCCCGAAGTACCAGCAGATCGGTGATATTGAGGAATTGCAGGTCGAGCAGTACATATTCGGTTTCTTCACGGGTGAAGCCGCTGCACAGTATGTGCGGAACCACCGTTATATTATACTTGTTCTGGATAGCGGCAGCTACGGCAACAGTCCCCGGGCGTCTTCTCAGCCGGTTTCGCTGGAAAAGTCCGTTGCCCAGATCCTTATATACGTATTCGCTGCGATGCGTGGTGATATTGATATATTTCGGATCAAACTCCCGAAGGGTATCGACAGTCTGATACAGCTTTTCGATGCCTGTACCTTTCAGTGGAGGAAGGATTTCGAAAGAGAAAGCTGTTTTTTCGCTGTTATGTATTAAATCAATTACTCTCATTCTTTTTCGTTGATGTTCGTTGTCTACTTGAATTAAACGTGCATATTGGGACAAAAATACGAAAAAAGAAAGATTTCTTCTTGATTTGTTTGAAAATAGTTTGGTTTTTATCGCACTATTACATAAAAGTGGGGATGGATAAAATAAAACGGACCCTTATTTAGAGTGTTCCAGGAAATTCTCCAGAGCGGCGATCTTGTCATTCCGCAGATATTGCATATCCATGACCGGAATGTAGCTGTAAGGGATAAACTGTAACAATCTCACTGCTGCGAATTTCTTGTCAGCCGACATGAGGACATCCAGCCGAAGATTTCCGCCTGTTCCTTTCTCAATATTGATATTGTTAGAAAAATTGCCTGATTCGATCATTTCTTTCAATGGTTCAAGGTATTTCAGATTGAAAGAATAGTTCTTCTCTTTGATCACGCTTTTAGTCGGCAGATATCTCATTTCCCTGGAACGGAATTTAAGTTGGTATATACCAAGCAGACAGAGTAATATATTGCCGATAAGATACAATATGCTATCTAAAGAAATGCCGTCCATAATGAGGAGGATCGCTTCAGGTAAGTGAAATAATCCTATTAATAAAACAATAACTCCGATGATTGTTTTTTTTACGTTGAATCGTTGTCTGATATCCTGATTGGATGAACTATCAGTTCTTGATAATTGATTTGCCATAGTCTTTTCTTTTTATACTCTTTATACCTGTTTTCTATGCACTTTATGATTAAGTGTGGTTGCAAAGGTAGGAGGAATCAACTGAAATGCGGTGTTCCAATCAGGACGAAAATTGTTCAAAAGGAGTTTAAAGGAGTATAAACTTTGGGGGCGTTTTCGCATATATTTGTGAAAAAAGGCAATCTTGAAGAGAGAATGTTTTGATATTCTCTTTTTAAGACTGCCTTTCGCTCATTCTCTGACGAGTCGGAAATTACTTGTCGAGAAATGATTTTTTCATTCTGGCAATGTCAGTCAGGTAATCCTGAAGATCTTGTTCATGCTCTTCTTCTTCAGCAAGGATATGCTTGGCAATGTCGCAGGTAGTGAAATCTTTTCCATTGGTAAAGTCAGCAATTTCCTGATAACGCAGTATTGCGCAACGCTCAGAAGCTACATTATCTTTTAGCAGACTTACAGAATCAAATCCTTGGGGAGCATCATATTTGCATCTTGTCAGTTCGAACCATTTCTTCGGGTCCAATACGGGTACTCCTTCTAGTTCGATAATGCGGTCGGCAAGCAGTTGCGCATGTCTGCGTTCTTCTTCTGCATGTTCTTCGAACTCGCCTTGTACGTCTGCACGCATAGCGCCTTCTACTACCAATGCACCTACCCAATACTGGTAGTATGCTAGCCATTCTTCAGACAATGCTGCATTCAACTGTGAAATCAAGCTTTCTACATCAAGCTTTCCTTGTAAGATTTTTACGCTTTCTCTAGCCATAATTTAAAAGTTTAGGTTACTATATTCAAGTCGGGTATGTAACAGACAGATGACCTTTTTGTTTGAGATTGCGGAGTGATTTAACAGTGATTTTATATATAGACGAAACATGTAAGCATTGAAAAGAAGTTTTTCCTGTAATACATATGTGTGCAAGATGGAAAAAATACTAATGTCATTTTCGATCAGATTAGAATTATCTATATTTGTCACGTACGGAAGGAATGCCGGATTCTTAATTATTTCCACTGTGTATTGGGCGAAGATGGTTGCTTTTTATATAGAAAACAATAAAAGTCTGATGAATGTATCTGTAGCGCGAGTCAAAGATTTCTGCTTTGTATTCGGTAGCCGAATATGTTGCTTCATTCCGAATCAAGCATAACCGGATTGCTAAAACAAATGACAGAAGAATCAATTGCAAACTCAAACAGCTTACGCTGCTTTCTCCACAGTAATTCAACGCGACTTTTGCTCTCATGCTCTAACAATTTGTCTGCATCCCTTTATTCATCTTAGTTTCAGGTATGGCAGCAAG
>NZ_QTLF01000036.1:0-1177 GCF_003434395.1 Bacteroides sp. AM23-12 | reverse complement strand
TTATTCATCTTAGTTTCAGGTATGGCAGCAACTGTGGTAGCAGTTATGAGAGCAAGTGTTTGCTCTCACTCTTCCATGTATCATTATCTGTCATTTGTTTGATGTTGTCATTTGATTTACAGTGTATTAATGTCTGAGGTGTCAATTCTTAACGATTGATATTTCAGACATTAATAATTGATAAATCATCCTTTAATAGTTGATAACTCCGCTGTTTTTGAGTGATAAGTGATTTATTGTTTCTTGGAAGAGTAGGTTAATCGAACAGTTGGTGCGGTCAAGTTAATTGAATCATATAAGTAAGGCATCAGTTTCCTGCCTTGTTTCATTCATTCCATAGGCTGGAACCACTGTTTTCAAGCGTCCGAAACTTTGGTTTCACGGCTTTGGAACTAAAGTTTCAAGCCGATGAAACTTTAGTTCCAAGCAGGAGAAACAAAAGTTTCAAGCGGGAGAAACTAAAAAGCTCTGTATAGCCCAACCAACAGCCCATAAGTAACCATTGAAAACAAGGCAGTGTGACAGCAAAATTTGCCGTCACACTGCCATCACCTACTTCTGTCACCTCATTAATTATTCATATTCAATCAATTACACCCGACACCGTGACAGATGACAGCAAATTATAGTTTTTTATTTTCATAGAGAGCCTGGCTGACACGTAAGTAGGGGTTGACTGAAAAGTCGGCAGTATCTCCATTCTCCTCCTTCGGGAAGGAGGATATTTAAGATACTATTGACTTTTTAGTCAGTCCCCCTAAGAATGTTAATCGAATTGTTGCGGATGGCAGAGTTTTTTCTTTTTCCAATAGTGTAGAACTTTAAAAGACTCCTGTCTCTACCCTTTTTTTCGTATTTTCCTCCCTTGCTACGATTTCCCCTTCTTCCTGCCTTCTTCCTTTTCAGTCTTTCAATCCCCTTTTCCTCCGTCCTTTTTTTCTTTTCTTTGGATTCCCGTTCTGGTTTCCTTTGTGCATCTTCTTCACCTTTCCTGTATTTCCTCTTCCTTTCCCTTGTGCATACGCCCGTGTCCTCGCCCTTCTAACGCGCGTGTGAATATAATAAGGTGTACCCCTTTCCGCCTTTCCTCCTGTATCCGAGAAAAATATGTTCTACAACATCCTTATAACTCAACACTTTAGCTTCTATCCTCAAAAATAATTCAAAAAAAGAGTGA
>NZ_QTLF01000035.1:410-46707 GCF_003434395.1 Bacteroides sp. AM23-12 | reverse complement strand
CGGCTGGTCCCGCTCATCGCCATCGCCTCCCCGGTGCTCTGCTACGCTCTGGACTGGTGGATAAACAAAGAAACCGGATATAAATTTGGCTATGAATTGCTAATGTTGAACGGAAGCCTTACCTTTGCGGGGCTCATGCTGCTGTCCGGAAAAGAGAAAACGGCGAAAACGCCTTGAAAACTGGCGTCCGGAGTTTATAATAAAAAGTAGTGGAGTTTATTATAAACGTGACCATAGTTTATTATAAACGATAAGAGAGTTTATTAGAAGTAGAAAAACAAAGAAATAAATGACAATAAAATGGAAATAACGAGTGCAGAATTTGTGATTAGCAACACGGACGTGAAGAAATGTCCGACAGGAGTATTTCCCGAATACGCCTTCATCGGGCGGTCGAATGTAGGAAAGTCGAGCCTTATCAATATGCTGACTGCCCGCAAAGGACTGGCGATGACCTCCGCCACACCGGGAAAGACAATGCTTATCAACCACTTCCTAATCAACCAAAGCTGGTACCTGGTCGATCTTCCCGGATACGGCTACGCCAGACGCGGACAAAAAGGAAAAGACCAGATACGTACCATCATCGAAGACTACATCCTCGAACGGGAACAGATGACCAACCTGTTTGTACTGATAGACAGTCGCCTGGAACCGCAGAAAATAGACTTGGAATTTATGGAATGGCTGGGCGAAAACGGCATCCCTTTCTCCATCATCTTCACCAAAGCAGACAAACTGAAAGGCGGACGTCTGAAAATGAATATCAACAACTACCTGCGTGAACTGAGCAAGGAATGGGAAGAACTTCCCCCGTATTTCGTATCTTCTTCGGAAAACCGCACAGGACGCACGGAAATCCTCGACTACATAGAAAACATCAGTAAAGAAGTCTATAAAAATAAGTAAACGAAAATGAAAAAGAACATTTTATTTATTGCATGGGTTGCATTATTCTCACTCTTTGCAAGCAACAGTCAGGCACAATCATTAAAGGATCTGCTCAACAAAGACAACATCTCCAAAGTAGTAAATGCCATCACCGGAACACCCGAAACGATAGACATGACAGGTACATGGACTTACAGCGGTTCGGCAGTAGAATTTGAATCGGACAATCTGCTGATGAAAGCAGGAGGAGCCGCAGCCGCCACGATGGCAGAAAACAAATTGAACGAGCAATTGAGTAAAGTGGGCATCAAAGAAGGACAAATGAGCTTCACGTTCAACGCCGACAGTACTTTCACCAGCACCGTCGGAAAAAAGAAACTGAACGGCACTTATTCGTACAATGCTTCCACCAAGCAGGTAGACTTAAAGTACTTGAAACTACTGAACCTGCACGCGAAAGTGAACTGCACTTCCAACTCTATGGATTTATTGTTCAACTCCGACAAGCTGCTTAAATTAATGACATTCCTCGGCAGCAAGACAAACAGCACAGCACTGAAAACTGTCAGCTCACTGGCTGAAAACTACGACGGGATGATGCTGGGATTCGGGTTGAAGAAATAGTGTTTTATTTGCAAAACCAAAAGCTCTGAAACGCCTTCTGGCAGGGCTCGAAAACCGAATCCTAACCGAAAGGGAAACCGAACCTTAACCAGTAGAGAAGAGTAGAGTATATAATTCTATTCTAAAGAAATAGAATTACTAAGAAAGAGAAGAAAGAATTTCGCCGCTGCCGATTCACTTTCAGAACAGAAATGAATCAGACCAGTTCATCTTTGATTCGATGTTCTTTCTGTTCTTTACGTTGTTGAATGCGTTTGTACAACTTAACAATAAATGCTATAAAGTAATTCAACTCATAAAAGGGAGTCATATGATAGAAATCAAGTTTTGTTTTCATAATAGCTGGATTTTATGGGTTTGTTCCAAATATAGTAATTTTTTATGCGATAAACAAAAAATATGAGTATTCATTAGCGTGTTGAAATGAATTAATTTAGCGAACAGAGATCGGCAGTATTCACCTCGGTGCTCACTTCTGCTCGTCTCGGCGCTCAGCGTTTTTCACCTCGCTGCTTATTCTCATCCAGCTCGGTGCTCAGTGTTCCTCACCTCGGTGGTCAGGATTGCCAAGCCCAAGGACGATGATAAACAGAAGTTATTTTATTCCCTTTTTCGATAAAATTAACTCTGCCGACGGGATAGTTTCAGGGAAAAGCGTTACCTTTGGCGTTTGTAATCAATAAAAAGAAGGAAAAATGAAAAAGATACTTTTTTTAATGACCTTGTTAGTGGTAGGAGTAAGTTTCGCTTTTGCCCAGACTAACGCTGATATTAAGTTTGACAAAACAACACACGACTTTGGAAAATTCTCTGAAAACAGTCCGGTAGTAAGCTGCGTATTCACTTTCACTAATATCGGTGACGCTCCTTTAGTTATTCATCAGGCGGTAGCGTCTTGCGGATGCACAGTGCCCGAATATACCAAAGAACCGATCCAGCCGGGAAAGAAAGGTACAATCAAAGTAACTTACAACGGAACAGGTAAATATCCGGGACACTTCAAAAAGTCGATTACCCTGCGTACCAACGCAAAAACCGAAATGGTACGCCTCTATATCGAAGGCGATATGACCCCGAAAGACGAGAAGTAAGAAAAAATAGACATAACGTAAAGGAGAATCTTTCGATTCTCCTTTTTTTTTGTTTACTTTGAAGTCCATTAAGCATAAACTACTAAAAATATAATATGAAACAAGAAGAAGACAAATTCACCGGACTACCCGAGAACGCGTTCAGAGAGTTAAAAGCAGGAGAAGTGTACAATCCCCTGATGAGTCCTTCCAAAAATTATCCGGAAGTAAACTTCTGGTCAGTAACATGGGGTATCGCCATGGCCATCCTTTTCTCGGCAGCCGCCGCCTATCTGGGGCTGAAAGTGGGACAAGTATTCGAAGCCGCTATTCCGATAGCCATCATTGCCGTAGGAGTCTCCGGTGCAGCCAAAAGAAAAAATGCGTTAGGAGAAAATGTAATTATCCAGTCTATCGGAGCGTGTTCCGGTGTAATCGTTGCCGGAGCCATCTTTACCCTCCCCGCCCTTTATATCCTTCAAGTCAAATATCCTGAGATGACAGTCAGCTTTATGCAGGTATTTATCAGCTCGCTGCTGGGTGGCGTACTGGGTATCCTGTTTCTGATTCCTTTCCGCAAATATTTCGTCAGCGATATGCACGGCAAATATCCTTTCCCCGAAGCAACCGCTACCACACAGGTGCTGGTGTCCGGAGAAAAGAGCGGCAGCCAGGCCAAACCGCTGTTGATGGCGGGAATGATCGGTGGATTGTATGACTTCATCGTGGCCACTTTCGGCTGGTGGAACGAGAACTTCACCACCCGCGTATGCGGAGCCGGAGAAATGCTGGCTGAGAAAGCGAAACTGGTATTCAAAGTAAATACGGGAGCTGCCGTACTCGGTCTGGGCTATATCGTCGGACTGAAATATGCTTCCATCATCTGTGCCGGATCACTGGCAGTATGGTGGATCATCATTCCGGGAATGTCCGCCATCTGGGGAGACAGCGTGCTGAACGCATGGAACCCCGAAATCACTTCTACGGTAGGCATGATGAGCCCCGAAGAAATCTTCAAGTATTACGCCAAGAGCATCGGTATCGGCGGTATTGCCATGGCGGGTGTCATCGGTATCATCCGTTCGTGGGGAATCATCAAGAGTGCCGTCGGACTGGCTGCCAAAGAAATGGGCGGTAAAGGCAATGTAGAAAAGAATATCGTGCGTACACAGCGTGACCTTTCGATGAAAATCATCGCTATCGGCTCTATCCTTACGCTGATTCTGATCGTGCTGTTCTTCTACTTCGATATCATGCAGGGAAATATCGTCCATACGCTGGTAGCGATTGCGCTGGTAGCAGGCATTTCCTTCCTGTTCACGACGGTAGCTGCCAATGCGATTGCCATTGTAGGCACCAATCCGGTATCGGGAATGACATTGATGACACTGATTCTGGCTTCCGTAGTGATGGTAGCTGTCGGACTGAAAGGTCCTTCGGGCATGGTGGCCGCACTTGTGATGGGTGGTGTAGTATGTACGGCACTGTCTATGGCGGGCGGTTTCATCACCGACTTGAAGATCGGTTACTGGCTGGGTAGTACGCCTGCCAAACAGGAAACATGGAAATTCTTGGGAACCATCGTTTCTGCTGCTACAGTAGGCGGTGTAATGATTATACTGAACAAGACATACGGCTTCACCAGCGGCGCACTGGCTGCACCACAGGCCAATGCGATGGCTGCCGTTATCGAACCGCTGATGAGCGGCGTAGGTGCCCCCTGGCTGCTGTATGGCATCGGTGCAATCCTTGCTATCGTGCTGACATTCTTCAAGATTCCCGCACTGGCCTTTGCGCTGGGTATGTTTATTCCGTTGGAGCTGAATGTGCCGCTGGTAGTAGGCGGTGCCGTCAACTGGTATGTAACAAGCCGCAGCAAGGATACGGCACTCAATACGGAAAGAGGTGAAAAAGGTACGTTGCTGGCATCCGGTTTCATTGCCGGAGGCGCATTGATGGGAGTAGTGAGCGCGGCAATGCGTTTCGGCGGTATCAATCTGGTCAACGAAGCCTGGCTGAACAATACCTGGTCGGAAGTGTTAGCATTAGGAGCTTACGCTTTATTGATCCTCTACTTTATCAAGGCTTCCATGAAAGTAAAATAAGATGAGGAAACTGTTATCTGTTATAGTATCACTTATGACTGCAATGACATTTGCACAACAGCCCGTCGAGCTACCTTTGTGGCCCGACGGTGCTCCCAACTCCAACGGACTGACCGGCGGGGAAAAGGAAGTGTCACCCCACAGAATCAGCAATGTCACCGACCCCACCATAACCGTTTACCGTGCACCGCAGCCGAACGGAATGGCTGTCATCATGTGTCCCGGAGGTGGCTACAGCCGCCTCGCCATGGATCATGAAGGGCACGATATGGCATCCTGGTTCTGCGGACAGGGCATCACTTACGTTGTATTAAAGTACCGGATGCCGAACGGTCATTGCGAAGTCCCTTTGTCGGATGCGGAAAGAGCAATTCGCATCGTACGCGAGCATGCTGGAGAATGGAATATCCATCCCCGCAAAATAGGAATCATGGGAGCATCCGCCGGAGGACATCTCGCCTCTACCCTTGCCACCCATTACAGTGCGGCATCGCGTCCCGACTTTCAGATTCTGCTTTATCCGGTGGTCACCATGACGCAAAGTACTCATGGCGGTTCGAGAAAAGAGCTTCTGGGCGGAAATCCGACCGCAGAACAAGAGGTACTCTTCTCCAACGAACTGCAAGTGACATCCGATACTCCGCAAGCCTTTATCGTCCTGTCTTCTGATGACGGTGCCGTGCCTCCTTCCAACGGAGTGAACTATTATCTCGCTTTACAGAAAAACAATGTTCCCGCATCGCTTCATGTCTACCCTACCGGCGGACATGGCTGGGGATTCCGGGACAACTTCAAGTATAAGCAACAATGGACACAGGAACTCGAAAAGTGGTTGCGTGAGGGTGTCGTATTTCCGAAGGAGACAGCACCGATGTTGAGAATCGGAAAGACGTACCTTGGAACAAAGTATGTAGCCAACACACTGGATCAGGGAACGGAAGAAAAGTTAGTCATCCTGCCCCAAACGGTAGATTGCCTTACTTTCGTCGAATATACGCTGGCTCAGGCGATGGGGTCTTCTTTTGCCGATAATCTGCAAAAGATACGTTATCGGGACGGTGTGATCGACGGATACACTTCGCGGTTGCACTATACCTCCGACTGGATTGAGAACGGTGTCCGCCAAGGATTTCTGGAAGACGTTACTGCACAAAACAGTACGCAGACCACCAAACTGTCTCTCTCTTATATGTCCACCCATCCCCAAAAGTACAGGCAACTGGCGGATTCGCCGGAGAACGTGAAACGGATGGCCGAGCATGAAAAGGCATTGTCCGGGAAAAAGGTACACTGGCTACCTAAAGGAAAACTCCCCGACGCAGGACTTCCGTGGATCATGGACGGTGATATCATCGCCATCACCACGAATCTTCCGGGACTGGATGTAGCTCATGTAGGGATGGCCGAATATATAAACGGAAAGTTGCATTTGCTTCACGCCTCTTCTACGCTTGGCAAGGTTGTTGTCAGCGAAGAGCCTCTCAGCCAAATGCTTCGCAATAATAAATCATGGAGCGGCATACGTGTCGTCCGGATGTCTCACCCTTAAAACAAATGATTATGAAACGAGTAAAACATTTACTTCTCGCGTCGTGTCTGTTGCCTACTTTTCTGGGAGCACAGGGAGTGGCAAGCGCCTCTTTTCTGGAGATTACTCCGGATGCCCAATCGGCAGGTATGGCCGGCACAGGACTGGCTATCACTGACAATGGAAGCACGGCTATCTTTCATAACGCTTCCACCATCGCTTTCTCGCAGGATGTAATGGGTGCCAGCTACTCATACGCTGACATAAATAAAGACTTTGGAATGCATAGCGCATCCCTTTTCTACCGCATCGGACGGGAAGGGAAGCACGGATTTAGCGTAGGATTCCGTCACTACAAGGATGCCGATTTTCATTGGCAGGACGGTGCGGAAGATCATGCCCGCGCATGGAACGTAGAAGCCGCATACTTCAGAAATGTAGCCAAAAACCTGTCCCTTTCATTAACACTCAGATATCTGCAGGCAAAAGCCTATAAGGATGCGGACAGCAAAGGGTCAGTCTCCGTGGACCTCGGTGCCAGCTATCATCGCAGCATGGGTATTCTGGACGAAATGGCTTCATGGACAATCGGATTTCAAGCCGCCAACCTGGGTAGCAAGCTGGATGGACAGAAACTGCCTGCCCGACTGGGACTGGGTGGTGCCATCGACCTGCCGTTCAGTATGGACAACCGCTTGCAGGTGGCTCTTGACTTCAATTACCTGCTCCCGTCCGAGTACCGCCATCTTCAAGCCGGCATCGGAGCGGAATATAATTTCCTGAAATATGGAATTATCCGTGGAGGATATCACTTCGGGGATAACGACAAAGGAACAGGCAACTACGGTACACTGGGCTGCGGAATCAACTTCTGGCCGATTCGCGCAGATTTCTCTTATGCACTGGCTGATAAAGACTGTTTCATGCATAAGACATGGCAGCTCGGCATTGGAATCGTTTTCTAGGCTTTTCCTTCGGGCAGTCCGCTAAGTTTTATCATTGAGCAGTTTGCTAAGCTCGCATTCAAGGCGTTGCTTCACTTCGTCCATAGGCACTTCGTGCTTCAGCTCCTGACGAAGAGAAGTGACGCCTTTATCTATAAAGCCACAAGGATGAATATAGCTGAAATAGCGTAAATCCGTATTCACATTCAGAGCCAGTCCGTGCATGGTAACATAATGACTGCTCCTCACTCCGATCGCACAAATCTTACGGGCACGGGGCGTACTCCCCTCCAGCCAGACACCTGTTGCTTTTTCAAGCCGTCCCGCTTCAATGCCATAGGAGGCACAGACACGTATCACAGCCTCTTCGAGCAGGTGCACATATTCCTTCAGCCCCAGATGAAACTCTTCCAGATTCAAGATCGGATAACAGACTAGCTGTCCGGGACCATGATACGTGATATCCCCTCCCCGATCTATATGGAAAAGGGTAGCCTGAATGGCTTTCAGCTGATCGTCATTCAACAGCATATTCTTTTCTTTTCCGCTACGTCCCAAAGTATAGACGTGCGGATGTTCGCACATAATAATACGGTTTTCATACGGTTCTCCCTGCGCTTTTGCGCAGACAAGGGTATCAAACCATTCTGTCTGCCGCTGCCATGCCTCGGCGTATGGAATCAAATTCCAGTCTACTAATACAGTTTTCATGAAGACAAAAGTAAGAAATAAAAAGAAAAATCGTACATTTGCGGACCGAATATAACAAGCACTCTAAACCAAAGATAACAAACACTCTTATGAAAATGGAAGTTCCACAAGTAGATTTGCCTCTGGAGGTGTTGGCATGGACTAAAGTAACCGAAGATATTCTGAACATCTACAAACAATCGTGCCGGCTGCAGGCGTGTATTTTCGCCATCTGTACGGAAGGAACCATGAAAGTCTCCATCAATCTGTTGGAATACGAGGTTCACCCGAATGATCTGATTACATTACTTCCCGGAACAATCATACAGTTCCGTGAGAAAGCGGAAAAGGTTAGTCTTTGTTTTGCCGGATTCTCTGCGAAATGTATCGGACATATCAACTTGCTGACCACCATCGGGAACGCTTATCCCAAGCTGATAGAACAGCCGATCATCCCTCTTTCCGAGAATATCGCCGACTATCTGAAGGAATATTTTGCCTTGTTGTCTCATGCCAGTTGTGACGAGTCTTTCAAGATGGACTCCAAATTGGCGGACTTATCACTCCAGACTATTCTGACAAGCATCCAGCTGATGTACCGGAATTATTCGGGAAACAATCATTCGAACCGTAAGAAGGAGATTTGCCGGAAGTTGATTCAACTGATCACTGAACACTACAAAGACCAGCGTTGTGCACAGTTCTATGCCGATCAACTGGGAATCTCTCTGCAACATCTGAGCACCACCGTAAAACAAGTGACGGGGAAAAGTGTATTGGATACTATTGCTTATATTGTCATTATCGATGCCAAAGCGCAGCTAAAGGGTACGGATATGACTATTCAGGAGATAGCTTATTCGCTGAATTTCCCGAATCCCTCTTTCTTCTGCAAGTTCTTCAGACGGCATGTAGGGATGTCACCGCTGGAATTTAGAAATAGTTGAGGTTTGTAATCAAAGGCTATATCATGGATGGAGGCTACATATGACCAATCTTCATTATGATATTATTTAGGCACGAATTACGCGAATTACACAGTTCTAAAGGTTTAAAATCCGTGTTAATCCGCGTAATCCATGCCTAATTTAAAGTTATAAAGGAACTTTACCACGCTCCCTTTCGATGTTTAAATCTTCCTTCTTCCCAAACTCAACGAATTGAGCACTACACTCACACTGGAGAATGCCATGGCGGCACTTGCCAGCATCGGATTCAGCAACAATCCGTTTATAGGGAACAATACTCCGGCAGCGATAGGAATACCGATCAGGTTGTAGATAAATGCCCAGAAAAGGTTTTGATGAATCAGTCGTACAGTCTGCCTGGACAGTTCGAAGGCTTTGGGGAGTAACAGCAAGTCGGACGTCATCAGCGTCACCATAGCGACATCCATAGCAATATCCGTACCCTTTCCCATAGCAATGCTGACGTCAGCCAACGCCAGTGCCTGTGAGTCATTGATACCATCGCCCACCATTGCCACTTTCTTTCCCTGCATTTGCAGCTCACGCACAAATTCGGCTTTATCGTCCGGCAAGGCATCTGCCACAAATCGCTCGATACCCAGACGGGAAGAGACTGCCAAAGCTGTCCGCTGACCGTCACCGGTAAGCATACAGATATCAATGCCCTGACGTTTCAGTTCTTTCACTGCCTCGGCAGAAGTAGCCTTGATCGGGTCGGAAACGGCAATGATAGCCAAAAGTTCATTCTCACGTCCGAAGTATATGATTCCGTTTCCGTCTGATTCGTAGTGTACCAGCATATCAGCCATGACATCGCTTACTGTAGCGCTGAAATCTTTCAGAAGTTTATGGCTGCCCACCCAGTAAGTCTTACCTTGATAAAACACCTTTATACCTTTGCCTGTGATGCTTTCAAAACTGCTCAAAGGAGCGGGAGTTATCTTTTCCTCGTCTTGGAGTACGGCTACAATCGCGCCTGCCAACGGGTGTTCCGATTTCAGCTCGGCAGCAAGAAGTACATCTTTGAAGTGTTCTTCCTGCGGCTGTGCCCACAACCATCCGGTAGCGGTAGGATGTCCTTCGGTCAAAGTACCGGTTTTATCCAGTACCACCACATCTACCTTACGCATCTGCTCCAGAGCGACGGCGTCTTTTATCAGAATATGCTGTCCGGCAGCTTTACCGATTCCCACCATCAGCGCAGTAGGTGTGGCAAGTCCCAGAGCACAGGGACAGGCTATGACCAGAACGGATACAGCAGAAAGAATACCATAAGAAATATACTCACTGCCACCGATAGCTACCCACAGCACAAACGTCAGAATGGCAATTCCCAACACGACAGGAACGAAGATGCCTGTAATACGGTCTACGATACGCTGCACAGGAGCTTTGCTGCCTTGTGCTTCCTGCACCATGTGAATGATGCGTGCCAGCACAGTATCACTTCCCACCTGAGAAGCACGAATGATGAAGGAACCGCGCTGATTGATTGTTCCGGCAAGGACCTTATCGCCCTTTTTCTTCTCTACCGGAATCGGCTCACCGCTAATCATACTTTCATCCACATACGAATCGCCCTCCGAAAGCTGGCCATCCACGGGAATCTGTTCGCCGGGACGGACTACCACCATATCGCCTACCTGCAACAGGTCTATTTGTATCTCTTCCTCTACCCCACCACGCAATACACGTGCCACTTTGGGCTGCATTCCCATCAGTTTGCGAATGGCATCCGAGGTATTTCCTTTGGCGCGTTCCTCCATCATCTTTCCGGTCAGAACGAAGGCAATGATCACTGCGGAAGCTTCGTAATAGACGTGCGGTTCCAGTCCGCGATCTGTCCAGAACTGCGGAAAGAAAGTGTTGAACAAACTGAAAAGGAAGGCTATCGAGGTACTCAACGCAACCAACGTATCCATATTGCTACGACCGATCTTCGCCTGTTTCCATGCCCCCGTGAAGAAACTTCCTCCGAAGAGCACCATTACCGGAATAGCAAGCAACATTTGTATCTCGTTAGAGTATGGCATATGCATTAATAACATTGAAAAGATAAGCAACGGCACTACAAATATCCACGCACCGATCACTTTCCGTTTCAGACGAAGGTAGCGCTTATGCTGTTCTTCTTCCCGACGTTCTTCTTTATTCGCTTCTTCTACTATCAGATCATAACCGGCAGCAAGTACCGCTGCACGGATTTCTCCGGGGGTGAGCTTGTCGTCCTCATAAGAAATCGTCAATGTATTTGAAGCAAAGTTGACGGAAGCATCAACGACTCCCGGCAACTTTTTCACTGTCTTTTCTACATTGTTAGCGCATCCCGCACAATGCATATTAAGCACGGGAAACGCTTTTTTTGCTATATTACCCATATAATCCTTTACTCTTTAATTAATTAGTATTTATAAAACAAGCAAATACGGGTATTTGTTCGATTACTTCTTATCGGCCTTCTTATCCTCTTTCTTAGATTCTTGTTTGCCATCTTTCTTGCCGTCCTGCTTGGTTTCCTTCACAAACTCGGCCTCATAATTGAACTTCTTGAATCCTGCCTGCAACTTCTTCACATCTGTCTTTTCGGCATCGTAGGTGATGGACACGGTTTTGTTCTTCAGTTCGGTGGAAAGTTCCTTCACGCCTTTCTCGAAGCGCATGTTATTTTTCACTTTCTTCTCGCAGTTCTCGCAGTGCATCTGAGAGACTTTGAATACTACTACACGGATATCCTTTGCCAACACGGCTGCTACGCTCAAAAGAGCCACCACGCAAGTGGCCATCCATCTTTTTGTTCTCATTTTTCTTATTCGTTTAATGGTTATTATTCATTTCTTGCCAGATTGAAACGTATTCCGATATAGGCTTTTGCCCCGTGCACAGGTCCCCATATCATCGTTGAGTCGAAGTTTCCTCCCCACGGGTTTGCTGCGTCAATGATCGGATTCTTCTGTTTGAAGTTTGTCAGGTTCTCCCCTCCTATGTAGACAGACCAGCGGCGGAAATAGCGGGTAATCTGGGCACTCAGTTGCTCGAAGCTGCCATAGCGGCGCTCCCAAGATAGCTGACCGTCTGCCAACTCGTAAGGGGAAGGCATTCTTCCTCCGCCATTGAGCTGGAGCGTAGCATCAAACTGCCATATTCCGAGTGGAGTCTGGTACGAAGCGGTCAGCAGTCCTTTGTATTTGCTGGTCAACGGTTTCTCCATCCGCTGACCTTTGTAGGTGGTCTGAGCATCCGTCAGACGGTAAGCTCCCGTCAAGGTAAATCCTTTAAAAAAAGGATAGCTTGCCTCTACTTGGAATACATGCGAATAGGAACGCCCGTCCAAATTGTAAAAGGCTACTTCGTGAGGATTACTGTCCATATCCACCACGACTTGCTTCAGGAAGTCTGTGTAATAATATTCGGCATTGATATTCAGCGTTTTGCCAAATACAGGTACGTAGGTGGATACACTGGCACCATAGTTCCATGCTTCTTCCATGTCCAGTCCTTTCGCTATTTCGACCTTTCGGCTACTGGAAAGCAGGTAGTTATTTTCTGCCAGTACATGATTCGTACGGTAACCTTTTCCGGCAGAGAGGCGGAAGTGTACGTACTCATTCGGATTGTATTTAAGATGTGCACGGGGAGTCACAAAGAAACCGTGCTCATTGCTATAGTCACCACGCAGACCTGCCATCAGCATCCACTGATCATTCAGATTCAGCGTGTATTGCGCATAGGCTCCGGGAACCGCTTCTTTGGCAAAAGCCTTGATGAGCGGCAATTCCGTTTGATTCTCCAACCGATAATGCTGGTCATAAGCGTCATAGTTGAAACTCAGCCCCGCCGAGAAACTGTTCTGCTTATTAAACTCTGTTTCAAACATCAAAGAGGCATACACATTTGTCTGGTCTACATTGTATAGTTTTCGTCCGTACATGGCATCCTGATTGTGCCAACTGGCAGAAAGAATCAGTGCCAGATTCGTATTCTTCTCCTTATTAAATATATAAGCATTCTTGGTGAAAAATTCGTAACGTTCGGTATCGATTCCTACTTTATAAAGATCACCCGTCTGCATATCCGTATGATGTGCCTGCCCGCTAGTGCGACTTTCGGAAAGGGCCTTGAAGCCTGCCTGAAAGACATAATGATCTCCCATATAGGCCCATCGGTTCCACAGGTTATACTGCTCTACTTGGGGGATATCCACGAAGCCGTCATCATTGCCGTCGTGCGCTTTGGTTTCATTCTCATAATGTGCCAGTAAAGAGGTACCCCAACGTTTTGACAACTTTAAGGTAGCGTCCGCATTCGCCTCATACCGGTTGGTACTGCTTGCGAAAAGATTGGCGGATACCCAGTCGGCCTCCGGCAACCGCGGCTTTTTGAACTCTACATTAATCTGCCCCGTGATAGCTTCGTAGCCATTCTTCACCGATGAGATTCCTTTGGAAACCTGTATGCTTTGCATCCACGGACCGGGGACATATCCCAAACCATAAGGAGATGCCGCACCGCGATAGTTCGGGATATTCTCCGTGAGCATCTGTACATAAGTTCCGGACAATCCGAGCAGTTTGATCTGCTTGGCTCCCGTTGCCGCATCCGAATAGCTCACGTCCACCGAAGGGTTGGTCACGAAACTTTCTCCCAGATTACAGCAGGCAGCCCTGCTCAATTCGGCACTGCTTATCATCTCTTCGTTCATCACGCTGCTGCGCAACTTCATCGTTCCCATTCTGCGGCTGACTACATTTACTTCATTCAGTTCTACACCTTCTCGAAGGGTAATGTCCAGTTCCTGATTCTTCTTGCTGACATGAATCGTGTCATTCTGAAAACCGATAAAACTGATTACCAGCATGTGACTCTTCGAAGGTTTGGAGATAGAAAAGCTGCCATCTTCCTTGGTAGTTACACCCTGCTCCGTATTCACCCAGAATACATTAGCACCCGGAACAGGCTCTCCGGTATTATCTTTGACTATTCCCCGCACCTGCGCTTGTGTCGTAACTGCAAGTAATGAGAACAGTCCCATTATTATATATTTCATTCTTTCTTGGACTTAGTTTTGCGATACAAAATTAATTCATTTCTCTTGCAACTGAGTTGCATTCATTCTCCTTGTTTTCATACCCTGCAAAGGCTGAAAACAAAGTACAATCGGACAAAAAAGATGAAATAACAGCTAAATCAGAAAAACGGAATGTAACGCCAGCTTCTGCCTCGGACAGGGAGATGGCGGAGAAGGAAGACTGGAAAAGTCCACCGTCCGGTCTATAGAAGTGAAAGCAAATAGCTGACAATACTGTTCACAGAAAAGTGTTATCACCGGAACGGAAACTGTCAGTTCGGAAATATGCTTCATCAAATCGGGCTTATAGATAGTTGCCGTACAGCCCTTTTCTCTACAATCTTTCTTTGAATCGCAAGTATGAGACTTCTTACATTTGGGACAGCCATCGGCACAACAGCCCTGCACAGTCTCACAACGGGAACAGCAATAATGAACAATAGATACTCCCGCCCCTGAATAGATAATCAGGAGAGAAAGGATCACTGCTGTTATGTAGGCTAGTCTCTTCATTTCGGGAGACAAAGATAAGGTATTCCGGCAACAATATCAAATTAAATAATTCTCCATTTTTATTCGTACTACTGATATTATCCGTATATTTGACCACATATTAGTTCTTTTAAATACATCATGTCATGGAATATCATCGTATATCTTTCATCCACAACGATACAGAGTATTCGTTCATTAAAGCTATAAACGGGAACTTAACAGGATACGCTTTAATGTCAGCTTGCCGGATAGAAGTAGTCAATTATATGAAAGAAAATAACTTGAAAGGCAGCTATATACTAACCGGAATGTCAAAGGCTTAATCACATGAAAGCTAAAAGAGAGCAGATATTAATCAGAACTTCCTGGATTAGTACTATTGGTAATGCCATACTTTCCACATCAAAAATCATCGTAGGTTTATGGGCCGGCAGTCTTGCCGTGCTAGGCGACGGTATTGATTCGGCAACGGATGTGATCATCTCCATTGTCATGATTTTCACAGCACGCATTATCAGCCAGCCGCCTTCCAAGAAGTACGTATTCGGCTATGAGAAAGCCGAAGGGATTGCGACTAAAATTCTTTCGCTTGTGATATTCTATGCAGGGGTGCAAATGTTGATATCATCTATCGGAAGTATCTTTTCCGAAGAAGCAAAAGAAATTCCGTCAGCCATTGCTATATACGTCACGATCTTTTCGATTATCGGCAAACTTCTCCTGGCTTTATATCAGTACAAACAAGGGAAAAAGATAGATAGCTCCATGCTGACGGCCAATGCCATCAATATGCGCAATGATGTTATCATTTCCTCCGGTGTGCTGCTGGGACTGATATTCACGTTCATATTCAAACTGCCTATACTCGACTCCATCACAGGACTAATCATCAGCCTCTTTATCATAAAATCTTCGATTGGCATTTTCATCGATTCGAATGTGGAATTGATGGATGGCGTCAAAGATGTCAATGTGTACAATAAGATATTCGAAGCAGTAGAAACAGTTCCCGGTGCGAGCAACCCACACCGGGTAAGATCAAGAATGATCGGGAATCTTTATATGATTACCCTCGATATCGAGGTAAATCCGCAGATAACCATCACACAGGCCCATCAGATAGCCGACGCTGTGGAGAAAAGCATAAAAAGCTCTATAGACAATGTCTATGATATCTTAGTACACGTGGAACCTGCCGGCGAATGTCAGACAGACGAGAAATTTGGTATTGACAAGGGTATGGTGAATTGACGGAAGGCGTTAAGGAGCAAGTATATGCTCCCCCGAAGCTGTTATGATTACTCCACCACAATCACTGACCACCGTCTCGTGCTTTCCATCCGGAGTGACTATGATGGAACCAGTCTGTATGATATGCTTTCCGTCCGTCTTCACACGTATGCGGGCGCTTGTTTCTTCTTTTTCTTTCTTTTCCTTCTTTGCAGATTCCTCCTCTTCCTTATCCTCTATGGCTCTGTTCCGGTCCATACAGCCATTGGTATGATAACTTTTCATCTTAGTCACCCGGTCATCAACGAACCAGATATTAACGACTCCTGCAATACTTGACTCGGAAGTACGAAATTCCAGCATCTCACTCTCTTCGTCAAAACTTCGATAGCTCGGTTTACCCATAATGGCTATTACTTCTTTAGAAGACATCCCACGTTGGATAATACTCAAATTCTCATAAGTAATTCTGCTTGCATAACAACTGCTGAGCAATATCACCAGCAGCAAAGACATAAGGATCTGACTCTTTTTCATAATAGGTATAGTTTAGTAGTTTTTTTGAATACCCCAAATGTAGTATGAGAAAATTCCCTTCGCAAAGACTTCTTCCTACTTGCAAATAGGAATTTCCCTATCTATGAAAAACGACAGGTATAACCTATGACTACTAACATTTCTTCTCTCAACTATCCTATTGGCTTATCTATCATACCGTCCGCCACAGAGAATCAATGACTGCATACCTTACTGATATCAACCGTAAATTCCTCACCGGCAGGCATGAACTTCCCTTTTCGTTTAAGAAATCCGATCAGTTCGTCCACTTCCATATTATCTGCCGAACAAGTATAAAAACGCTGATGTTCGCCAAACTTCTCTACGATTGCAGCCCTCAGAGATGCCTCAGTATAACTATTTCCCTCCATCATGTGAAGGACTTCGTGTGCATGTAACTGTTCCATAATCTATTTTTTCTGCAAAGATAAGTACGGCGTACAGATTAAAACTGTAACATATGATACAGAAGCAAGAAAAAAAGAATCATTAACAATGGCATCCCCTATATACATTGCCGAAGAAAGTAGCTGAATATTTTTCCTTTTTTATTCGCAGTATTCGGTAATTTCATTTATATTTGTCGATAGTGATAGATATGATCAATGTTGAATTTATAGAAAAAACGAGTATGAAAAAACAATATGTCAGTCTGCTTGCGGTTATACTTTCGGTAAGCGGCTTTTTGTTTTCTTGTCATGACAAGATGAACAAAAACACGGGAGCATTACAATTCGATAGTATACAGGTTAACGAGACGGCACACCTCTTTAATGACACCGCCAAACCCGCGTGCAATATTATCATCAACTTCGCCTATCCCGTCAAGTCGTCGGACGAGATGCTGAAAGACAGTCTGAACGCTTACTTCATCTCCGTCTGCTTCGGAGACAAATATATCGGCGAAAAGCCAGAAGCGGTAGTGAAGCAATACGCCAAGAATTACATTGACGAGTATCGCCACGACCAAGAGCCGATGTACGCCGAAGACGAAAAGAATAAAGAAAGCGATGCAGTGGTAGGCGCATGGTACTCCTATTACAAGAGCATCGAAAGCCACGTGCAACTTTATGAGAAAGACCTGCTAGTATATCGCGTTGACTACAACGAATATACCGGAGGCGCACACGGTATGTATATGTCGACTTTCCTGAACATGGATCTCACTCTGATGCGTCCGCTCCGCCTCGATGATATTTTTGTAGGCGACTTCCAGGAAGCCCTGACGGATCTGATCTGGAACCAACTGATGGCTGACAACAAAGTAACTACTCACGAAGCGCTGGAAGACATGGGATATGCTTCGACCGGAGACATCGCCCCGACAGAGAACTTCTATCTGAGTAAAGAAGGTATCACCTTCTACTATAATATATACGACATCACACCGTACTCGATGGGACCTGTCAAAGTTACCATTCCATACTCTATGATGGAACATCTGCTGGGCAGCAACCCAATTCTTGGAGACCTGAAAGATTAAACAGCTATTAAAAGATTGAACACCAATGAATATCCTGTTGTTATTGCCCCGTGTGATGCAGAAGGATATTCATTTCACTTATAAATCAAAATTCACCATTCAAAATACTTAAAGTGGAAATCATACTGAAATATTTTCCGGATCTGACGGAAGAGCAGCGTAAACAGTTTGCCGCTCTATACGACCTCTACATCGACTGGAATGCGAAAATCAACGTTATCTCCCGCAAAGACATCGAAAATCTGTACGAGCATCATGTTCTCCATTCATTAGGCATCGCCAAAGTGATTCAATTCCGTCCCGGAACCAAGGTCATGGATTTGGGTACAGGAGGAGGATTTCCCGGCATTCCGCTCGCCATCCTGTTCCCCGAAACCAAGTTTCATCTGGTAGACAGCATCGGCAAGAAAGTACGTGTGGCGACAGAAGTGGCCAATGCCATCGGACTGAAAAACGTCACTTTCCGTCATGCCCGTGCCGAAGAGGAAAAACAACTGTTCGACTTCGTCGTGAGCCGTGCCGTAATGCCTTTGGCGGATCTGATCAAGATCATCAAAAAGAACATTTCCCCCAAACAGCAGAATGCTTTGCCCAACGGACTAATCTGTCTCAAAGGAGGCGAACTGGAGCATGAAACGATGCCGTTCAAGCATAAAACAGTCATCCACAGCCTGAGCGAAAACTTCGAGGAAGAGTTCTTTGAAACAAAGAAGGTAGTATATTCACAAATATAGGAATCAGGAGTTATCAAAACCATGAAAATAAAGAGATTTGAGTTTAATATGTTTCCCGTAAATTGCTACGTTTTATGGGATGACACAAAAGAGGCGGTTGTCATCGATCCGGGCTGCTTCTACGAAGAGGAAAAACAAGCACTAAAGAAGTTCATCCTCACCAATGAGTTAACAGTGAAACATCTGCTGAATACTCACTTACATCTGGATCACATCTTCGGCAATCCGTTTATGCTGAAAGAGTTCGGTCTGTCGGCAGAAGCCAATAAGGCGGATGAGTTCTGGATCGATGAAGCTCCGAAACAGAGCCGTATGTTCGGCTTCCAATTGCAGGAAGAACCGGTTCCGTTGGGGAAATATCTGCATGACGGAGATATCATCACTTTCGGACACACCAAACTGGAAGCAATCCATGTCCCCGGACATTCGCCCGGTAGCCTGGTGTATTATTGCAAGGAAGAAAACTGCATGTTCTCCGGCGACGTATTGTTTCAAGGCAGCATCGGTCGTGCCGATCTGTCGGGTGGCAACTTCGACGAACTGATCGATCATATTTGCAGCCGTTTATTCGTACTTCCCAACGAGACAGTCGTATACCCCGGACACGGTGCGCCAACGACCATCGGAATGGAGAAGGCAGAGAATCCATTTTTCAGATAAAAAAAAGAATACAAGTAATAGGTAATAAGTAACAGGTAATAATCGTAGCTGCCAGTATATTTATCCGCATGGATATTACTTATTACTTATTATCTATTACTTAAAAACATCCCCCATAAATTATGAAAACAGATTTGTTAGCTAGCCGTCACATCGGCATCAATGAAGAAGACACAGCTGTGATGCTCCGCAAAATAGGCGTAGACTCACTGGATGAACTGATCAACAAAACCATCCCTGCCAACATCCGACTGAAGGAACCGCTGGCACTGGCCAAGCCGTTGACGGAATACGAATTTGGAAAACACATTGCCGACCTGGCAAGTAAAAACAAACTGTATACGACATACATCGGATTGGGGTGGTATAATACGATTACTCCTGCCGTTATCCAACGGAATGTATTCGAAAATCCCGTATGGTATACTTCTTACACGCCTTATCAGACAGAAGTGTCGCAAGGAAGACTGGAAGCGTTGATGAATTTCCAGACTGCCGTCTGTGACCTCACCGCTATGCCGCTCGCCAACTGCTCACTGCTGGATGAAGCGACTGCCGCCGCCGAAGCCGTAACCATGATGTATGCTCTGCGTTCGCGTGCCCAACAGAAAGCAGGTGCCAACATAGTCTTTGTGGACGAAAACATCTTCCCGCAGACCTTGGCAGTAATGACCACACGTGCCATTCCACAAGGCATCGAATTGCGCACAGGCAAATATAAAGAGTTTGAACCCTCACCGGAAATCTTCGCCTGCATCCTGCAATATCCTAACTCCAGCGGTAATGTGGAAGACTATGCCGACTTCACAAAAAAGGCACATGAAGCAGACTGCAAAGTTGCCGTTGCCGCTGACATTCTGAGTCTTGCCCTGCTGACTCCTCCGGGAGAATGGGGAGCGGATATCGTATTCGGTACAACACAACGTCTGGGTACACCAATGTTTTACGGTGGCCCTTCGGCAGCCTACTTCGCTACACGTGACGAGTACAAGCGGAACATGCCGGGACGCATCATCGGATGGTCCAAAGACAAATACGGCAAACTCTGCTACCGAATGGCTTTGCAGACACGCGAACAACATATCAAACGCGAAAAAGCCACTTCCAATATTTGCACGGCTCAGGCATTACTCGCTACGATAGCAGGTTTCTACGCTGTATATCACGGACAGGAAGGAATCAGAACGATTGCTTCGCGTATTCATAGCATCACTGTCTTCCTCGACAAGCAATTAAAGAAATTCGGATATACGCAAGTCAATGCACAATATTTCGATACGCTACGTTTCGAGTTGCCGGAACACGTTTCGGCGCAGCAGATTCGCACGATCGCACTAAGCAAGGAAGTGAACCTGCGCTATTACGAGAACGGAGACGTAGGTTTCAGCATCGATGAAACGACAGACGTAGCAGCTACGAACGTGTTGCTTTCCATCTTTGCCATTGCCGCTGGGAAAGATTATCAGAAGGTAGAGGACGTGCCGGAAAAGAGCAATATTGACAAAGCACTGAAACGCACCACGCCTTTCCTCACGCACGAGGTGTTCTCCAACTATCATACGGAAACGGAAATGATGCGCTACATCAAACGTCTGGATCGGAAGGATATTTCATTGGCCCAGTCCATGATTTCCCTCGGATCGTGCACGATGAAGCTCAACGCAGCCGCTGAAATGCTTCCTTTAAGCCGTCCGGAATTTATGAGCATGCATCCGTTGGTGCCGGAAGATCAGGCGGAAGGATATCGTGAATTGATCAGCAATTTGAGCGAGGACTTGAAGGTTATTACCGGATTTGCAGGTGTCAGCCTGCAGCCGAACTCGGGTGCTGCGGGAGAATATGCCGGTCTGCGAGTTATCCGTGCGTATCTTGAAAGTATTGGTCAAGGACATCGCAACAAAATATTGATTCCGGCTTCGGCACACGGTACGAATCCTGCATCTGCCATACAAGCCGGATTTGAAACCGTCACCTGCGCTTGCGACGAGCAAGGAAACGTAGATATGGGCGACCTGCGTGCCAAAGCCGAAGAGAACAAGGAAGCACTGGCTGCACTGATGATCACCTATCCGTCAACGCATGGTATCTTCGAGACGGAAATAAAGGAAATCTGTGAAATCATCCACTCTTGTGGCGCACAAGTATATATGGATGGTGCCAACATGAATGCACAGGTAGGATTGACCAATCCGGGATTTATAGGTGCAGACGTTTGTCACTTGAATTTGCACAAGACGTTTGCTTCACCACATGGCGGCGGCGGTCCGGGTGTAGGCCCTATCTGTGTAGCTGAGCATCTGGTTCCATTCTTGCCGGGACATTCGATCTTCGGCAGTACGCAAAATCAGGTTTCCGCAGCTCCGTTCGGCAGTGCGGGTATCTTGCCTATCACATACGGCTACATCCGGATGATGGGTACCGAAGGCTTGACTCAGGCTACTAAAATAGCCATTCTCAATGCCAACTATCTGGCTGCCTGTCTAAAAGATACTTACGGTATTGTTTATCGGGGAGCTACCGGTTTCGTCGGACATGAAATGATTCTGGAATGCCGCAAGGTACATGAAGAAACGGGTATCTCAGAAAATGACATCGCGAAGCGTCTGATGGACTACGGCTATCATGCACCGACTCTCTCCTTCCCTGTTCACGGCACATTGATGATTGAACCTACTGAAAGCGAAAGCCTGGCGGAGTTGAACAACTTTATAGACGTCATGCTGAATATATGGAAAGAAATCCAGGAAGTGAAAAACGAAGAAGCAGATAAGAATGATAATGTATTAGTCAACGCCCCGCATCCGGAATATGAAATTGTGAATGATAACTGGGAACATTCCTACACACGTGAGAAAGCAGCGTATCCGATAGAAAGCGTGCGTGAGAATAAGTTCTGGGTGAATGTGGCTCGCGTAGACAATACGTTGGGAGACCGGAAATTATTGCCGACCCGCTACGGAACGTTCGAATAAGAAGAAACTTTCAAAGGAAATCCGTACATGAAAAAATAAGCCCGGAGCTCAGCAGATGTGAGCTCCGGGCTTACCTTTGTTAAGCACCGAGCGTATTCCAATAAGCACCGAGCTAAATGAACATAAGAAGCGACTCCGAAACCTTACGGTTATCATGCTGCTCTTCATTCCATGTTTGTCGAAAACATAGTCTGGTTCTATCTGACAACAGTCACTGTTCCGGCTTTTACCATTTTCTCCCTTAGTGAGATTTTAGGATCAGCATATCCTAAAGCTACACAGCCATATACTTTATGATTCTCCGGTACACCCAAAGAACTTATAAATTCACGAACTTCGGGATCATCGCAAGTCGTACCCAACTGATTGATCCAGCAAGATCCGATTCCCAGAGAATGGGCAGCCAAAAACATATTCTCAATCGCGCAGGCACAATCCATGCCGGCCCACCATTGAGTGGGTTCGTTGGACACGATCACCAAAGTCGGGGCATGATAATAACAGCAATACGCCTTGCTATGACCACGCTCCTGTAATTTCGGTTCATCGCTTTTAGCAAAAGCGCCTTTAATCCGTTCATTCAATTCTGCCAGTTTATCTGCATTCTGAATAGCGGTAAAATGCCATGTCTCCAAATGCATCCCACTGGGTGCAAAAGTGGCAGCTTCCAGAATAGCCTGCAAGTCTTCTTCCGAAACTTGCCGGTCAGTATAAGCCCGCACACTACGACGTGCTTTGATGTTTTCTAAAACTTCATTCGTTTTCATATACTATATTTACTATACTTACAACTCGTTCACCACTTGCATTTATCGTTTTACCAATCCGATCTTTGCATTCAGTTTGAAGTAATACGTACCGTTCTCTCTTTCCAAAAAGCCGTATTTGTCCTTATCCAGAGAACCTTTCTCCAAACGGGTATTCAAGAACAGGAAGTCCTCCATAACCGGTTTCTCTGACTTGTGATAGCAAAGAACTTCCCCACTCCCATCCATCAACAGGATACCTTCAACAGCCGAATCCTGTCCAGTATATATCTTTGCCGGACGCATACCCAAGGCTAATGCCATCAGGAATTGCTTCACTTTAAACTCATAGAAACCATGTTTGTTTACCAATTCATCTTTTATTTTCAACGGGTTCATCTGTTTGATTACTTCCGTCAGTTCACTGATACGGGTGATGTCGTCCAAGTGCATGATGCGCACCATTTCTGTCAGCACACGAGGAAAGTGTAAGTCAATCATTAAAAGATTGCTACGGAATACCCGATCTGCCACGTCCGAGTATTTGAGTACACCACCCAAGCGCTCAATCAGCAACATTCGTTCTGCTACTTCATTAGGGGTTTCCGGCAACGCATTAATCTTATTCACCGTAGGTGTTGCAAATTTGACTCCGCTCTGTTCCAGTTTCAAGTTAGCCGCACGGCCTCCGTCCAACAGCGGATTCATAGCACCCAATCGCGAACGAACGCTGAACCCGCTCAACGGTGCCTCCGGATGCCAGAAGGCAATATAAAAATCGGTACGATCTTCCGTCTTCGCTTCCAGATCGAAAATTGCGACTTCATCCAAAAACTCTTCCACTCCATCCGGAGAAGTGACTTCATCCTCCGAAGAGGACTTGACAGCCTGCAAAATCAAATCTGCCACAATCCCGAAATCTTCCCGGGGAACGGATTTCTCACTATTTTCTCCTTTGATGCGGACCATCTCTTTTTCTATATAGTAGCAGCGTGTTCCGTCATGTTCCTCCCGTTGAATCATTGCGATAGGCCAGTCGATTTCTCCTTTCTTTGCCTTAGCCGTACCCAACGTTACTTTTCCTTCTGTCAGCAGACGGAAGAAAGTATACAGTTCACACCATTCTCTTTTTGTTGCTTCAAATGCCATATATTCTTATTTTTCTTTATTTTACTCTTCATCAAGAATCCTTGCGGTCTCCACTTTCTCCAATCGTGCACGCAGTTTGGGCATCATGGAACGACGAATACACAACGTCATGCTGCAATCCATATCGTACGATTGGCTGAGAATTTCCGGTTCTTCCTCCTTTACAATACGCATGATATCGTTCATAAAAGGATATTCAAACATTACGGTCACTTCTTCATCTACCGTTTTTTCTATAATGGTAGCGGCAGATATTGCTTCGGCAGCAGCTGCTTTATAAGCTACAATCAGTCCGCTCGTTCCTAACTTGATTCCACCGAAATAACGGACTACAATAATCAGAATATCAGTCAGTTCATTAGAGTTAATTTGCCCGAGAATGGGCTTTCCCGCCGTTCCCGAAGGTTCACCGTTATCATTGGCTCGAAAATCCTTTCGCGCTGCACCTAACATATAAGCATAGCACACGTGCCGTGCATCATAATACTTCTTCTGATACGTTTCAAGATGCGCTTTTATCTCATCAAGGGTACGCACAGGCAAGGCGATGGCAATAAACTTGCTTCGCTTTTCTGTATAAATACCTTCGGAAGGTTCGACGATAGTTTTATAAGTATCTTCAGCAGTCATGCCGCAAAGATACGGCTTTCTTGACGAAATTCCATCTGCTGTTCGAAAATATTAGAGCTTCTCATTAAAACGAGCGCTTCATTTCATGCAGTCAAACGGTCGATGGGGCGCAATCAAGCAGTCAGTTGGAGGTAGTCGGGTGGTCGTTTTAACGGAATCGGGCGGTCATTTATACAAAAACAAGCGGTCAATCTCTCACAATCAACAGGACATTTGTGAGAGATTGACCGCTCTATTTTCTATATAGAATATGTCTTAATCCAACTTATGGATAACCAGTCCTGAACGAAGTTTCGGTTCAAACCAAGTCGTTTTGGGAGGCATAATGTTGCCAGTATCGGCAATATCCATCAATTGCTTCATGGATACGGGATAAAGAGCCAGAGCTACTTTCATTTCTCCACTGTCAACACGCTTCTTCAATTCTCCCAAACCGCGGATACCGCCTACAAAGTCAATACGCTTATCCGAACGGAGGTCTTTAATTCCTAAAATCTCATCTAAAATCAGATTGGAAGAAATAGTAACGTCAAGCACGCCGATAGGATCATTGTCATTGTATGTACCTGCCTTTGCCGTCAGACTATACCACTTGTCGCCAAGATAGAGGGAGAAATTGTGCAAACCGGACGGTTTATAGATATCTGTACCCTTTTCTTCTACAACAAAATTCTTATCCAATGCAGCAAGAAATTGTTCGGGAGTCAGCCCGTTGAGGTCTTTTACTACACGGTTATAGTCGATGATAGTCAATTGATTGGCAGGGAAACATACAGCCATGAAATAGTTATACTCTTCATCGCCACGATGGTTCGCGTTTTGCTTTGCTTTCTCGGCACCTACCAGAGCAGCAGCAGCGGAACGATGATGCCCGTCGGCAATATATAATGCCGGCATTTTAGCAAATTCTGCAGTAATTGCAGCGATATCTTCGTCCTGGTCAACAATCCAGAAAGTATGTCCGAAGCCATCACCCGGAGCGATAAAGTCGTAAACAGGCTTTTCGGCAGTGTATTTCCGAATGATTGTATCCAATTTCGCATTATCGGGATAGGCAAAGAATACAGGTTCGATATTCGCATTGTTCACACGAACGTGCTTCATACGGTCTTCTTCCTTATCACGACGGGTAAGCTCATGCTTCTTGATGATACCGTTCATATAGTCAGGAACATAAGCGCCTACTACCAGTCCATACTGAGTTTTCCCGTTCATGGTCTGGGCATAGATGTAATAGTTTTCCTTTGCATCCTGCACTAACCAGCCTTTATCCTGAAACAGCCGGAAGTTTTCGGCAGCTTTCTCATAAACACGTTCATCGTGTTCATCCGTACCAACAGGAAAGTCAATCTCGGGCTTAATGATATGATAAAGGGATTTTTCATTTCCAGCTGCTTCTGTACGCGCTTCTTCTGAGTTTAATACATCGTAAGGACGGGAAGCAACCTGTTCAACCAGGTCTTGTGGAGGGCGAACGCCCTTAAAAGGTTTGATTATAGCCATAAGTCATGGTATGTTTTTAAGATTAGTACAACAGATACGCCCTCGCAAAAGCCGAGGGCGAAATCTGATAACATATTTCTGAATATACTACTTAATGTACACCAGCACCTATCATCAAATAAGTGACTGAACAACGATAAGCAGCCTTACTATTCATCTCATTATTTGTTTACTCTGAACTTCTCACAGCCGTCTTTCAAGAAACCAACAATCTGTTGAGCGGCAGCAATACCGGCATTGATATTTGCTTCGGCAGTCTGTGCACCCATCTTCTTCGGAGTAGAGAAATAACGTCCTGCAAACTTCTCAGCAAATTCCACATTAGCAGCAGGCATGATATCTGTCATATACTTGAAGTCGGCACGGTCTTCCATCAATTTGATCAGCTCGGCTTCGTTGATCACTTCCTTACGGGCAGTGTTCACCAGCATAGCGCCTTTTGGCATCTCTTTCAGCAAAGCGTAGTTGATAGAGTTCTTCGTTTCAGCAGTTGCCGGGATATGAAGAGACACTACCTGACAAGTCTTGTACAGTTCTTCTGCAGAGTCAAGTGCCTTCACGCCATCTTTCTCAATCACTTCTTTCGGACAGAAAGCGTCATAGGCGTACACTTCCATTCCGAAGCCTTTAGCTACACGGGCAACGTTACGACCAACGTTTCCGTATGCATGGATACCCAGTTTCTTGCCCATCAATTCTGTACCGGAAGTACCGTTATAGAAGTTACGAACGGCGTATACCATCATGCCCAAAGCCAGTTCGGCAACAGCATTGGAGTTCTGTCCCGGAGTATTCATCACGCAAACATTGTGAGCGGTAGCGGCAGTCAGGTCTACATTATCGTATCCGGCACCAGCACGAACTACAATCTTCAGTTCTTTAGCAGCATCCAGCACCTCTGCATCAATAATATCACTACGGATAATGATAGCATTAGCATCTTTCACTGCATCCAGCAACTGTGCTTTATCGGTATATTTCTCCAGCAAAGCAAGCTCATATCCGGCTGCTTCGATTTCTTTACGGATACCGTCTACAGCAACTTTGGCAAACGGTTTTTCAGTAGCTACAAGTACTTTCATAATTTATCTGTATCTTTTAAAAAAGATTCACCACAGACTTCACCGGCCTACACACTATATTCAATAAGATTTCAGTGTAAATCCGTGCAATCTGTGGTGACTCTATTTATATTATTAATGAAGTTTTTCAAATTCCTGCATGCAGTCGATCAAAGCTTGTACACTTTCTTTCGGCAGAGCATTGTAGCAAGATGCACGGAAACCACCCACTGAACGATGTCCTTTGATACCTACCATACCTTTTTCTGTAGCGAACTTCATGAAGTCAGCTTCCAGATCCTTGTATTCGGGAGCCATCACGAAACAGATGTTCATGCGTGAACGGTCTTCTTTGGCAGCAGTACCTACGAACAGTTTGTTACGGTCGATTTCAGCGTACAGCATATCAGCCTTTTCGATAGCACGACGTTCCATTTCTTTCACACCACCCTGTGCCTTAATCCAACGCAGGTTCAACAGTGCAGCATAGATAGGCACTACCGGAGGAGTGTTGAACATAGAACCGTTATCGATATGAGTCTGATAGTTTAGCATTGACGGGATGTAACGAGAAACTTTACCTACCGCATCATTCTTCACGATAACGAATGTAACACCGGCAGGAGCCAGATTTTTCTGCGCACCACCATAGATACAGATATATTTGGAAACGTCGATCGGACGAGAGAAAATATCAGAAGACATATCGGCAACCATCGGAACCGGAGAGTTGAGATCTTCTTTTAATTCTGTACCGTAAATCGTGTTATTGGTAGTTATGTGGAAATAATCTGCGTCAGCAGGAATTGTGTAATCTTTCGGGATGTAAGTATATGTAGCTTCAGCGGAAGAAGCAACTTCTACGACTTCACCAAACCCCTTAGCTTCTTTCATCGCTTTCTTTGCCCACACACCTGTATTCAGATAAGCAGCCTTTTTTTCAAGGAAGTTGAAAGGTACCATGCAGAACTCCATACTAGCACCACCACCAAGGAACAGTACCGAATAACCTTCGGGGATATTGAGTAATTCCTTGAATAATGCCTCTGCTTCGTCAACCACAGGTTGGAAGTCTTTGGCACGGTGACTGATTTCCATCAGGGAGAGACCAGAGCCGTTGAAATCTAAAATAGCCTTCGCTGTATCCTCTATCACCTCACGCGGAAGAATGGAAGGTCCTGCATTGAAATTATGCTTTTTCATTTGAAGTTTGTTTTTGGTTTAACATTTCGTTAGTTTATGTCTTTTGACCTTGCGAATTTACGAATTTATTTCCGGTGCACAAATCTTTCCTTATAAAAATACTGTTCTAAAGCAGATTTCTCTTTCTTTTTATTGGTTTATACAAGATATATACACCATATTGTTATCCATACATATCAAGCAAGGGATAAAAGGTGAAAATATAACCTGTGGGAAATAATCGGTTATAAAGTGAAAGGAAAACGGTTATAAAATGAATATTTATTAAGAAAGACAGAGAAAAACGAGGATTTCTCACCCTAACAAGCGACGAGACTAAAATTATAAAAATAAGTCAGAAAGAAAGGAGTCTCCAATACCTTCCTAAAAGAAAAGAAATGGAGACTGTCACAGAAATATTTTTCTACTATCATTTTACTCTGTCATCCGGGGAAGATATCTCCCACTTCAGAAAAGTGATATTATTTGTAATGACAAAGCCGATCATTTCGTCATTGCAGCATCCCAATCACCTATTTGGTTCTTGAAATTCCCCTTTCAGCTTTGAGAACACCTGTTGTTTTTCGGCTCCCTTTATTTAGCTTCCTCAATGATAGTCTTCATTCCTTTGATTTTTTCCCCTTGAATAAGATTCAGGAGTTGCTTCACTTTTGCCCGACGAACGGCAACAAAAGCATAATGCTCTTTCACATCAATCGCACCTACATCTTCACGCGTCAGATTACCTTTCTTATAAAGGAATCCGGCAATGTCCATCCGGCTCAGTTTCTCCTTCTTTCCTTTACCTATATATATAGTAGTCCAGACTGATTTGGGAGGACGCGAAGGATTTTCCGGCAGTTCCATCGTTTCTATATCTTCGGGAATATATTCAGGTAGTTTCTCTTCTGTGTGAAGAATCAGATAAGAAGTACCTGTTGCATCCCAACGTGCCGTACGTCCGTTACGATGTGTAAACGCTTCTTCGTTCACAGGCAGATGATAGTGAATGATGTGCTCTATCTCCGGAATATCAAGTCCACGGGCAGCAAGGTCGGTAGAGATCAGTACATGACAGCTTCCGTTACGGAACTTATACAATGCCCGTTCCCGATCCGGCTGTTCCATACCACCATGAAAACGTTCGGCTGATAGTTTCTTATCTTCGAGCAGCTTATGCACACGATCCACCGCATCCCGATGATTGCAGAAAACAATGCTGGAACTGCTTCCCAATGTACAAAGCAAGTTGTAAAGCGTAGCAATCTTATCTTTGGAAGGAGAAAGCACCTTCATCAGCTTCAACCGGTTTTCCTGTTCTTCGGTTGCCTCCGGAAGAAAATCCAGTTTGACTGTCCGGTTCAGTCCCGTAAACTGAGGAATTTCTTCGGCATCAGTAGCCGACAGCAGCATACGTTTCTTTAATCCCGGAAGCTGGGTAATGATCTCTGCCATCTCATCATGAAAGCCGAACTCCAGCGATTTATCAAACTCATCGATAATCAAAGTCTCGATTGTTTCGGGATCAAAGTTCCCTTTGGACAGATGGTCGGTGATACGTCCCGGAGTACCGATAATGATGGCAGGATGATTTCCTGCAATGCTTTTCTTTTCTTCGGCAATGGGATGCCCGCCGTAGCAGCAACACGTTTTCCAGGAAGTTCCCATGCTCCGGAATACGGTATCTATCTGTAAAGCCAACTCACGGGAAGGCACCAGAATCAGCACCTGCACGCTGTCATCATTCGGTTTTAGGATAAGCAACAGAGGCAAAAGATATGCCAACGTCTTACCCGATCCTGTCGGTGACAACAGGATAACATCTTTCCTGCCCGTGCCCTGTTCGAGCGCAGCTTCCTGCATCGGGTTCAAAGATTCAATCTTCAAATTCTGAAGAGCGGACTGTATTATTTCATTTTTCTCTAACATGGGGACAAAGATACAAAAAGGACGAAAAGATTCGGTAAGATAGTGCATAAAGAAAGCGGGAAATCTGAAAAGCACCATTGTCTTTTACAGATTTCCCGCCAGTTTCTTTATGTTACTCTTCCGGTCCTCTCCGACCGGAAATCAACTTCCGAAGATTATCCTCCAAAGTTATCGAACATCAGGTTCTGAGCCGGAACGCCCAGATCGTCGAGCATCTTCTCTACAGCTTTCGACATCGGACCAGGACCACACATATAGTATTCAATATCTTCAGGAGCTTCGTGGTTCTTCAAGTAAGTTTCATAAATTACGTTGTGTACGAAGCCCGGAGTATATTTCACACCGGCAGCATCAGCAGCAGGATCCGGACGGTCGAGTGCCAGATGGAATGTGAAGTTCGGGAAATCCTTTTCAATTTGCAGGAAGTCTTCCAGATAGAATACTTCGTTCAGCGCACGGGCACCATAGAAGTATGACATCTTGCGGTCGGTCGTATGCAATGTTTTCGTCAAGTGCATGATCTGTGCACGCAACGGAGCCATACCGGCACCACCACCGATCCACATCATTTCCTTGTTAGAGTCGAAAATCGGATGGAAGTCTCCATAAGGCCCACTCATTATTACCTTGTCACCCGGTTTCAGCGTAAAGATATAAGAAGAAGCGATACCCGGCATTACATCCATAAATCCGGGACCTTGTTCTTTCGGCTTGAACGGAGGGGTAGCGATACGTACAGTCAGCATGATACGGTCACCTTCTGCAGGATAGTTGGCCATAGAGTAAGCACGGATTGTTTCCTCTTCATTCTTACATTTCAAGCCCAGCAAACCGAATTTCTCCCATGCAGGCAGATATTCTTCACCGATCAGGCTCTTATCAATGTCCTTATCATAATCCATTGAGAATTTAGGTATCTTGATCTGTGCGTAAGAACCCGGGATAAAGTCCATGTGTTCGCCTTTAGGCAATGCCACGATAAACTCTTTGATAAATGTAGCCACATTCTTGTTGGAGATCACTTCGCACTCCCACTCTTTCACGCCGAGTACAGACTCGTCAATCTTGATAGCCATGTCACTCTTCACTTTCACCTGACAGCCCAGACGCCAGTGGTCTTGTTGCTGTTTACGGCTGAAGTGAGGAACTTCAGAAGGCAGGATTTCGCCACCACCTTCGAGTACCTGACATTTGCACTGTCCGCAAGAACCCTTGCCACCACAAGCGGATGACAGGAATACACCGTTTACGGCCAGCGTATTAAGCAATGTGGAACCGGACTCTACTTCCAGTCCTGTTTCGCCATTGATCGTTAGTTTCACGTTACCTGACGGTACCAGAAATTTCTTGGCAACCAGCAAGATAACAACAAGCAACAGAATAACCACAAGGAATACCCCAATGCTTGATAATATTAAATTCATATCCATTGTCTTATTCCTTTCTTTTTAGATGTTCAAACCAGAGAAACACATAAATGCGATTGCCATCAGACCTACAGTGATAAATGTGATACCCAGACCTTTTAGCGGAGCAGGTACATCAGAGTAAGCCATTTTCTCACGGATAGCAGCCAGACCGACGATAGCCAGCAGCCAGCCGATACCCGAACCGAGTGCGTAAGACAGCGCATCCCATACATCACCGATGTATTTCGGATCGCTTGCACCCAGGTTGATGCGTTGTTGCATAAACAAAGAAGCACCCATGATAGCACAGTTAACGGCGATCAACGGCAGAAAGATACCCAGTGAAGCATACAGCGACGGGCTGAAACGTTCTACCACCATCTCCACCAATTGCACGATACCGGCAATAACGGCAATGAAAAGAATAAAACTCAGGAAGCTGAGGTCAACACCTTCAATGATAGCGTTGGCAGCCAGCACCTTGGTTTGCAATAAATAGTTCACCGGAAGCGTAACCAGCAACACGAATGTTACGGCTATACCCAGTCCTACGGCAGTCTTCACATTCTTCGATACAGCCAGATATGAGCACATACCCAAGAAGAACGCGAATATCATGTTGTCCACAAAGATGGAGCGGACGAATAAACTTAATAAATGTTCCATATATTTTAATTAAAAATTAAGAATGAAGAATTTCGAGTTTATGAGTGTTACCTTCATTCATCCTTCTTCACCCTTCATTTATATTAATTACTTTCTTCTTGCAGTTCTTTGTGACGTGCACGCTGATACCAGATGATGCAAGCTACGATAATCAATGCCATCGGCGGCATCAACATCAGACCGTTGTTTACATAACCGATATTCTGGATAGGCTCATAATTCAGGATATTGAAACCAAGCAAAGTTCCCGAACCGAGCAGTTCGCGGAAGAAAGCTACGATTACCAGAATCTTGGCATAACCCAAACCGTTACCAACTCCGTCAAGGAATGATTCCCAAGGACCGTTCTGCATGGCAAATGCTTCCAGACGTCCCATCAGGATACAGTTGGTAATGATCAAACCTACATAAACAGAGAGCTGTACACTTACATCGTATGCAAACGCTTTCAGAATTTCACTAACGATGGTAACCAAAGCAGCAACCACTACCAACTGAACGATGATACGGATACGATTTGGAATCGTCTTACGCAACAGTGAAATAACGACATTGGCAAACGCTGTAATCACAGTAACTGAAAGTCCCATCACAATGGCGGGTTCCAGCTTGGCAGTAACAGCAAGTGCAGAACAGATACCAAGCACCTGTACGGTTACCGGATTATCGATTCCCAACGGAGCAGAGAATACTTCTTTATTCTTCTTTGAAAACAGTTGTCCCATATTCTTTATCCTCCTCCTTATTATTTAGTTAAAAAACTTATGTAATTATTCAGACAAGCCTTCAGCATAGCATCCACACCTACCGAAGTGATCGTACCACCAGAGATACCGTCCACTTGGTAATCAGCTTTTTCTACCTTGCCATTCTTAACAACACCCAGAGCAACGGCACCGTTTTCCAGTGTCTTCTTGCCTGCGAATTCGTGTTGGAACCAGTCAGTAGCGATTTCAGCACCCAGACCCGGAGTTTCACTTGCGTGTGAGAAGTATACACCGTAAACTGTGTCTTTGTCCTCGTTCAGAGCAACGTATCCCCAGATACCGCCCCAAAGACCGGCACCGTATACAGGAACCACATATTTAGTCTGACCATCTACATCACATACAAATACGTGCAGACGTTGGTGTTCTTTCACTTCTTTCTCGTAGTTAGTGGCAAACTCACCTGTGTTTTCAGTCAGCGTGCCGTCTACGTTCATCAGCATATCACCTTTTACATATTTCTGATATTCGGCATCAGCATCTTCTACATTTTTAATGTTCAATGCAGCAAGAATCTGCTTTTTAGTGTCCAACTGCACATTCTTGTCTTGTGTAGCTTTCAGTGAAGAACTAACGAATGCCAGCAGGAATGCAACGATAACAACCATTACCGAAGCATAAATGATAGTATAACTATTACTATTTGTATTCATTTTCATTCGGTATTATTGGTTAGACTTAACAGCGCGTTTCTCGCGACGGCTGATATTACTCTGTACTACACAGTAGTCGATCAGCGGAGCGAAGATGTTCATCAGCAGGATGGCAAGCATCATACCTTCGGGATAACCCGGATTCAGTACGCGGATAACGATAGCCATCACACCGATCAGAAATCCGAAGATGTATTTACCTCTTTCCGTACGTGCGGATGTCACAGGGTCGGTAGCCATGAACACGGCACCGAAGCAGAAACCACCCAGTACGAGGTGTTCGTACCAAGGCATCTGAGCCATTGTGTTGTTTTCCATGCCGATAGCATTGAATACCCAGGCCATGAATGCACCACCAACGAATACAGAAAGCATCGTCTTCCAGCTTGCAACGCCTGTCCACAGCAGGATAACGGCACCGATCAGGATGGCGATCACACTTGTTTCACCGATAGAACCGGGAATAAGACCTGTTATCATATCCATGTTGAATGCAGGAACCGTACCCGTTGTAGCGGCTTGTCCCAGCGGGGTAGCCACAGTCAGACCGTCTACAGCCTGTCCCATACCGAAAATGGTATCGCCCGATACCCAAACGGCGTCACCGGACATCTTGGTAGGATATGCGAAGAACAGGAATGCACGGGTGATCAACGCTACGTTGAACACATTCATACCCGTACCACCGAATACTTCTTTTGCAAAGATAACAGAGAATGCAGTTGCTACGGCAAGAATCCAAAGCGGACAGTCTACCGGAACGATCATCGGGATCAGAATACCGGAAACAAGGAATCCTTCCTGAATTTCCTCCTTCTTCCATTGAGCTACGACGAACTCAATACCCAGACCGACAACGTATGATACGATAATTTTAGGCAATACAGCCAGGAATCCGTAGATAAACATTTCGATGAAGCTGCCAGTAGCACCTGTGTGGGTGAAATGCTGGTAACCTACGTTGTACATACCGAACAGCAGCGCCGGTACTAACGAAATAACCACAATCGACATAATACGCTTGCTGTCGATCGCGTCGTGTATGTGCGTTCCCGTTTTCGCAGTCTTGCTGGGCACGAACAGGAATGTTTCGAAGCCGTCGAACACCGACTGGAATGCGTGGAATTTACCGCCCTCCTCAAAGTTCGGCTTTATCTTATCGAGATAATTTCTTAACGCTTTCATTAATATATTACTATTTTACGATTTACAATTTACAATTTGCCATGCGGATTATGCCATTTCAGCACGGAGCATATCAAGTCCGGCACGGACGATGCGTTGGAGTTCCATCTTCGAAGAGCAGACGAATTCGCAGAGTGCGAAGTCTTCGGGAGCCACTTCGTAGATACCCAGCGCTTCCATGCGGTCGATATCACCGGCGATGATCGCTTTAATCAGATATTCGGGCATGATGTCCATCGGGAATACCTTGTCATATTCGCCGGACATGATCATGTGGCGTTCGCCGCCTTTGACACGTGCATCCAGCGTATATTCCTTTTTGCCCATCAACCAGCTGAAATATGAGTGGTTGGCACTGAACTGGTTGAAGCGCGGCATGATCCATCCGAACATTTCGTGAACGTCGTCACCTTCGGGGATTACAGTCAGTTGGCTGTGGAAAGCGCCCAAAAATCCGTTAGGAGAAACTTGTTTGCCACTCAGCACGTTACCACTGATGTAGCGCAAATCTTTGTCAGTTGTTACGTTTCCGGCAAATACGTTAGTCAGCAATGCACCTACCTGAAGTTTGCAGTAAGCAGGTTTCAACACTTCGGAACCTGTCACGGCTACTGTGCGGGTAAAATTCACACGGCCTGTATTGAAGAGGCGACCGATGAAGATAACGGCTTGCGGATCGATTGTCCACACAGTTTCGCCCTTTGAAACGGGGTCGAGGTGGTTGATCTGAACGCCTACGTTACCGGCAGGGTTCGGTCCGTCGAAAGCGGTGATTGTAACGTTCTTAGCCTGTGTCAGTGCAGCGGCTTTCTGTTTCACGCTGATGCTCAGGTAAGTTTTTGCCATTTTGGCGAGGGCATCAAGACCTGTCTGGAAGTTTGCTTCTTCGCCTTTCAGAGCAAATTCGAAGTCGGGAGCCAGCGGATTGGTATCGAATGCGGAAACAAAGATGCCCTTCGGTGTTACCGTCGGGTCTGCAATGATGTCATACGGACGTTGCTTGATAAACGCAAACAGACCTGCTTCAAGAAGCGCGGACTTCACAGCATCCGCATCCATAGAGGATACGTTCTTCTTACCAAATTCTTCGTAGTCCTGCTCTGCGGCAGCTTCCACTACGATGTTCAATACCTTACGGCGAGCACCACGTTCAACGCTCGTCACTACGCCACTCACGGGCGAAACAAATTTCACTTCAGGATGATACTTGTCGATAAACAAGGGTCCACCGGCCATCACATATTCCTGCTCTTTCACAACCACTTTCGGTGTCACTCCAGGAAAATCATCGGGTACGAGTGCGTAAAATCCCGGCTCTTTCACTGTTGTGTACGTCTCAGCAGCTTTACCTTTCAGGTTTATGTCAAGGCCTTTACGTAACTTTATTACATTTGCCATGCTATATAAAATAATGGTTTCATAAAATTTGCCGCAAAAGTAATAAATAATAATGTGATTCGGGAGGAAAAAAGAAAGGAATTACGGAAAAATATCCGTAATTCCTTTTGTGTTCGCACACGTTCTTTAATAAAGTAGGCTGGAAGACCTGCGCGCACAAGTCTATGCAACGTGATTGTCGGTTGGTTATTCTTCGCCGGCAAACATTGGATCCCACGCCGGCAGGCGGATCGGTTTTTGTTTCAAGACTTCGAGTGCTTTCGGGGTCACGTATTTCGTTTCCACAACAAGACGGAAGGTATATTCGTTGAACCATTCGTCGGTCATGATGAGATGTCCCTGATAGCCGGCTCCGGCACCCCAACTATTTTCAACCATCCATTTGGTCGGTTTTCCGTTTTTGTCCAGATCGACTGCCATGAGGGTCATGGCGTGACTGGAGCTGCTGGCAAAGCTTTGAATACGCTGCTTCTTGTCCATGCCGAAGGTGGTGCCCATCAATGAGTCGTAATCATAGTTTTTGACGTCGAGCAGACCACGGTCAGAGTTCAGGAACTTGCCGACGTCGCAGGAGTAATACATCATGGTGCTGTCTTTCAGAGAGGCGATGGCCATCTCCTTGATGTCCTCGATCGGGAGGTTGACGTATGTCCAGTTCTTGCCGTCGTAGCGGTGGCGGTCGTAGTCTATTTCATAACATTTGTAGTATTCGCGACTGGGGTCGTTCATGAGCATGACGTAGTTGTCAATCAGCTTTTCGTCACCGTATTTCTTCAGAAAAGAAAGCGGGGTGTAGGTGGCGGTTTCTACAGGCTCACCTTTGACATTATATTGCGTCCAGGTAAATTCTGTAGGAGGTACGCCCAAGTTCAGAACAAGCATACGGTAAATGGTGCTCAACATTTCCACTTTAGCGTTCTCTATAGCGGCAGGTTTAGCTTTTTTCGAAGCCATGTCACGGAGTTGTAACCCCTGTTCGCGAAGTTTCAGAGCGATCAGATTCGCCATGCGGGCGGTGTTTTCGCTGCTGTTCGTTTCGGGCATCACGTCTTTGGGGACGAGGCCGTATTTGCTTACGATGTCCGCTACTCCGGTGAATGTACCGCCGTCGCTCAACGGATTGCGGAACAGCCATTCCACCATTTTATCGTTCATAGGCTTGTCGCTGGTGTCGATGACGCCTTGAAGGAAAAGGTTGGCCTTTTCCAGTTGGTCGAAAAAGAAAGGATAGGTTTGCGAGAATTCGAAAGAACCCAGATGGTATTTATCGATGGCTTTGGCACGCATTACGTTCAGGCCGGTGAAGAGCCAGCAGCGTCCGGACGATTTCTGGTCGGTGATCCCCTTGGAGTTCACTTTGACAGAAAAATGTGTATCCATCCCCTTCATGTTGTCCTGGTTCAGGGCAAGCTTGCGGATGTCGTTGTTGCTGATGGCGTTCCGGATAGCCTTGTCGGTAGAAGTGCCTTGATAACTCTGTTTGATTTGCTGCATCATGTCAGTGCTGATGCCGCCTTTCGCGTCCTGTGCCTGTGCAGAATAGTAAAGGGCACAGCAAACAAAAACTGATAAAATTCGTTTATTCATTATAGATCGTTTATAAATTAACTTTGCCTGTATGCTAATAGTAATCCGTTGGCAATTTCGTTTTACATATTATTAATTGGCAAAAATACGATTCTTTTTTAGATTTATTATCTATGAGAATGAAAACTAATCGAAATAAAATAGTTTCCTTTGCAGCGGATTTCAAGAAAGAATATGAAAAGATATATAATAGGTATATTGATGATGTTTCTATTCATCAATATTTCGTTAGCTCAAACGGCTGACACGGCAGTAAAAAGCGATGAACTGCAAACGACTACAACTTCTGTTGACGAAGTCGGGGTAGCCCCGACAGATTCCACCCCCACCCTTTCCAAAAAAGAATTGCGACGTCAGCGTGTAGCCAAACGTAATCTACATTATAATATATTAGGTGGCCCCAGCTATACTCCGGACTTCGGATTACTGATCGGCGGTAGTGCATTGATGACGTTCCGGATGAATCCGAGTGATACTACCCAGCAACGTTCGGTGGTGCCGATGGCCATCGCCCTGATGTTCGAAGGAGGACTGAACCTGTTCACCAAACCGCAGCTTTTCTTCAAGGGCGACCGCTTCCGCATCTTCGGAGTCTTCGCATATAAGAATACACTGGAAAATTTCTACGGCATCGGATACAGCACCAACAAGGACTATCCGCGTGGCGAAGACACCAGCGAATACCGTTATAGCGGTGTGCAGGTGAATCCGTGGTTTTTATTCCGTCTGGGGAAAAGCAACTTCTTTGCCGGTCCGCAGATTGACTTCAATTATGACAAGATCACTAAACCCGCCGCAGGGATGATAGAGCAACCATCGTATATTGCTGCCGGCGGTACGGATCACGGCTACTCTAACCTCAGCTCCGGGCTCGGCTTCCTGTTGACATACGACACCCGTGACGTTCCCGCCAATGCTTACCGGGGAACGTATCTGGACTTTCGTGGGATGATGTACAACAAAGCCTTCGGAAGCGATAATAATTTCTACCGTTTAGAAATAGACTACCGCCAATACAAGACCCTCGGCAAACGTAAAGTATTGGCTTGGACGGTGCAGACAAAGAATGTATTCGGCAATGTTCCATTGACTAAATACGCGCTCAGCGGCACTCCTTTCGACCTTCGTGGTTACTACATGGGACAGTTTCGCGACAAGTCATCCCACGTGATGATGGCAGAATACCGTCAGATGATAAATACGGACAAAAGCAATTGGGTGAAGAAGATGCTGAATCATGTAGGCTATGTAGCGTGGGGAGGATGCGGTTTCATGGGCCCTACTCCAGGCAAAATCGAAGGTGTACTTCCTAATCTGGGACTCGGTTTACGTATTGAAGTTCAGCCCCGTATGAACGTCCGCCTCGACTTCGGCAGAGACATGGTGAACAAGCAGAATTTGTTCTATTTCAATATGACGGAGGCATTCTAAACAAGTATTTGCCGATAATTAACAAGAAAGATGATAAAATGATTCCATAAGAACATCATTAAATAAAATTAATCCTTATATTTGCGTTGCTATAACACAGCAAAAGCAGATAATAGGGTTAATTTATGAAACAAATCAAATACCTCTTCGGAGGATTATTATTTTTGTTTGCCTCCATGGGAAGCGTAACTGCGCAAGAGGTAAGCGATTACTCAAAACTACAGCCAAGTGATTATTCCAGCATTACACTTCCACCGCTGGATCTTCTTTTCGAGAACGCAAAAAGCGCTCCGACTTACGAATTAGCTTCAGTAAAAGAACAAATTGAACGGAAACTTCTGGCAAAAGAGAAGCGTGCCTTCTTAGGCTTTTTCAGTTTACGGGGCAGCTACCAATATGGTATGTTCGGTAACGAGTCTACTTATACAGATGTAGCAATTGCACCTTACCTGACCTATGCAACACAGGCACAGAACGGATATACAGTAGGTGCAGGAGTCAACATTCCTTTGGACGGTCTCTTTGACTTGACAGCGCGGGTAAAACGCCAAAAACTGAATGTACGTACCGCCCAACTTGAAAGAGAAGTTAAGTTTGAGGAAATGAAAAAGGAAATTATCCTTCTATACGCAACTGCGACCTCCCAATTAAACATTCTTAAACTTAATGCCGAAGCCCTCATGCTTGCTAATGTACAATATAGTATAGCTGAAAAGGATTTCTCGAATGGAGCTATTGATTCGGGAACTTTATCATCTGAAAAATCTCGCCAATCTGACGCACAAGAGAAATTCGAAAACAGCAAATTCGAGTTAAGCAAGAGTTTAATGATACTTGAGTTAGTCACCCACACTCCCATTTTAAGAAACAAATAAACATACATTTATGGAATACATCCTTTATATCAGCAGATTCCTATATCGTATCCGTTGGTGGTTACTAATTGGAACAGCCATTATAACATTTGCTGTTTACTATTTTGGAAAACGCATGATAGGCAAAACATATAACGTAGAGGCAACCCTCTACACTGGCGCTGCTTCCGGCTACAATCTAGAAGGTGGAAATAACAAAGTGGATTGGGCGACAACTCAGAACGCTATGGATAACCTAATGAACATTATCAAGGCTGAAAGTACACTCAAACGGGTATCTATGCGATTATATGCCCGAAGTCTGATCAAAGGTAATCCAAAAGAAGACAATGAATTCATCAAAGCCAGCAATTACAACAGAATATATGAACACCTAAAGAATAGTCCGAACGGGAAAGAAATACTGTCATTAATAGATAAAAACAGCGAAGATAAAACGGTAGCCAACTTTTTCAATTACTTGAGACCGACTCAAGCAAACTATCTCTATGGAGTATTCTATTATAATTTGCCCTATTACTCTTATAATGATCTCAGAGCAATCAGAGTAGCGCGTAAAGGTGCCAGCGATCTGATTGAAATAAGTTATACGGCAAGTGATCCGGGTATCGCCTATAATACCATCGACATCCTGACCAAAGAATTTGTAAACGAATACAGTGCAATCCGCTATGGTGAAACAGATAAAGTTATCGAATATTTTAAAAGCGAACTTCAACGCATCGGAAAGGAACTTCGGCTTAAAGAAGACTCACTAACGCAATATAACGTAGAAAAACGTGTTATTAATTATTACGATGAGACCAAAGAAATCGCTGCCATCAACAAAGAGTTTGAGTTACGTGAACAAAACGTACTGATTGCATACAATAGCGCCAAAGCAATGTTAAACGAACTGGAAAAGCAAATGGGCAGCAATGCCAAACATGTAATCAACAATCTTCAGTTCTTGGATAAACTAAATGAAGCCGCTTCGCTTACAGGAAAAATCTCAGAAATGGAGACGATTTCAAGTGATCATCAGAATCAAGAAGCCTCATTACAGGAATATAGGAATCGCTTAAATCAAACGCGCAAGGAGCTTTCCGAGCTTTCAAACAAATATGTAGAGAACAAATATACCAAAGAAGGAATAGCTAAAGAGAACATCATAGAACAGTGGCTTGAAGTAACCATGCAATACGAAAAAGCCAAATCAGACTTACAAATTATACAGCAAAGCCGTATAGACCTCAACGAGAAATACAGACAGTTTGCACCAGTAGGTTCCACTATCAAACGTCAAGAGCGTAACATAACTTTTATAGAGCAAAATTACTTGTCTGTATTGAAAAGCTATAATGATGCCCTCATGCGTAGAAAAAATTTGGAAATGACCTCCGCTGCATTAAAAGTATTAAATGCTCCGGCATATCCGATCAGTGCCATGCCCACTCCTTTGAAAAAAATGGTGATGGCAGCGTGTGCCGGTACCTTCATATTTATTTTGGGGTTCTTCTTAATTCTTGAATTATTAGACCGTACTCTACGCGATTCTATTCGTACACGTCGTTTGATTGGACTTCCGATGTTAGGCGCCTTTCCAAAAGACTCTATTTTAGAGTATCACAATTATGTTGAAGAATCAAAAAGTATAGCTACAAAACAGTTAAGCAATAGTATCCTTCGTTTCTGTCAGCAAAAGAAAGAAGGATTGCCCTACATTATCAATTTTATTAGCACAGAAGGCGGGGAAGGCAAAAGTTATGTGATCGAAGCCCTAAAAAAATACTGGAACAGTATCGGACTTAAAACAAAAGTAATAACATGGAAGTCAGACTTCAGAATTGATTCACGAGAATACAACCTGGCCAAAAGCATTACCGATCTATACACATCAGAGGAAGAAGATATTCTCATCGTTGAATATCCCAATCTGCGGGAAGCTAGCATATCGCTGGAATTACTACAAGAAGCTAATCTAAATATACTCGTAGCCCGTGCTGACCGTGGTTGGAAAGAGACCGATAAGCTCTTGTCAGAAAAGCTAAGTCAACAAGTAGGTAAAACTCCACTTTATGTTTACTTGACACACGCATCCCGCAATGTGGTTGAAGACTACACTGGTATGCTTCCACCATATACACTTTGGAGGAAAATAGTATACCGACTGTCACAATTAGCATTGACAGAAAGTATATTTACGTTCACAAAAAGAAAGAAGCAGCCGGCAACATCAGGAGATGAAGATGACGAATGATAAAGGAAAATACAGTCAATACTTAACAGTAGCCGGTAACTATTTTGCCAATAAAGGATGGGTACATTTACTATTGGCAGGAGGATTGTATATATTATACAAAATGTTCTTTCGTACTTCCCTTCCTTTCTTTCTGACGATTAGTTCATTACCTTTAATGACAGTTATTTTCTTATTAATTATCAAATATTCAAAGCAAAGTTTCTATACACTTTTCATTCTCCAATTCCTGCTGGCAGCAGCTTATGCAGTGACAGACATACCATTGGGAGTAGCAACATCAATGTGTACATTGTTTGCCGTTGTTTTGCTCTTTGCGTACGGAATGCATGAAAAAATTGACTGGTCGGAAAGTCGTAATGGTATGCTTATGCTTTTTCTGATATGGGGAGTTTATTGCATATTAGAGATAGCTAATCCGAACAATGTTCAGGCAGCATGGAATATCTCCATCACCCATTATCTCATATATCCTATTGTATGTGCTGTCATCGTACCGTTAGCAATCCGTAACATCAAGGGGATTCAGTGGCTTCTAATTATATGGTCTCTTTTCATCCTCTTGGCAGCAGCCAAAGGATATTGGCAAAAAAACTGTGGTTTTAATGAACGTGAGCAGTATTTTTTATACGTTTTGGGAGGAGCAAGAACTCATATTATTTGGTCCGGTATTCGTTATTTCTCATTCTTCAGTGATGCAGCGAACTTCGGCGTACACATGGCTATGGGTGTTTCACTTTTTGGAATTTCACTTTTTTATATAAAAGGTGTATGGCTGAAAATCTATTTTATAATTGTCATTATTGCCGCCATTTACGGAATGGGAATTTCTGGAACACGGGCTGCGATAGCTCTGCCTATCGGTGCTTTAGGGAGTTTCATTATTCTTTCACGCAATCGCAAAGCATGTATTACAGGTATTTCAGTTCTTGCCTTGTTATTCTTGTTTTTTGTATGTACCAATATAGGAGATGACAATCAATATATCCGCAAGATGCGTTCTGCATTTCGTCCTAGCCAAGACGCTTCCTATCAATTACGTGTAGACAATCGAAAGAGAATGAGAGAATTGATGATTCACAAGCCTTTTGGATATGGGATAGGGTTATCCAAAGGCGACCGTTTCTATCCCAAAGAACGTATGCCCTATCCACCGGATTCCTGGTTAGTCTCAGTATGGGTAGAAACCGGAATCATCGGTCTAGTTCTCTACCTGGCTGTTCACGGAGTCCTTTTTGCATGGTGCGGATGGATACTGATGTTCAAGATCATGAACAAACGCCTGCGAGGCTTACTTACTGCCTGGCTCTGTACCGCTGCCGGATTCTATCTGGCAGCCTATGCCAACGACGTGATGCAATATCCCAACTCCATCCCCATATACACAGCCTTTGCCCTCTGCTTCGCAGGACCGTACATTGACAAGCGGATGCAGCAAAGTAAAGAAACAGAACTGAAAAACGAACAATAGATTATGATGAACGAACCTCAAGTCTCCTTTATCACAGTTTGCTACAACGGCTTTAAAGACACTTGCGAATTAATAGAATCGCTGCAAACACATGTACATTCCGTGAGCTATGAAATCATCGTCGTAGACAATGCTTCGCGCGAAGACGAAGCGACTAAAATCAAGGAGCTATATTCCGATATAGTCACCCTGCGGAGCGAGTCTAACCTAGGCTTCTCTGGCGGAAATAATCTGGGGATCAGAGTAGCCAAAGGAGCCTATATCTTTCTGATAAACAATGACACTTATGTTGAATCAGACGGATTCCACTACCTGACAGAGCGACTGGAAAGTCAGAAAAACATCGGAGCCGTCTCTCCGAAGATACGCTTTGCCTTTCCTCCGCAAAACATACAGTTTGCCGGATTCACCTCCCTGTCGGCAATCACTATACGCAACGAAATGACAGGTTTCGGCTGTCCGGACGACGGCACGTTCGACACCCCGCACACGACCCCCTACCTGCATGGGGCGGCACTCATGGTAAAACGTGAAGTCATTGAGAAAGTAGGAGAAATGCCGGAAATATTCTTCCTGTATTATGAAGAAATGGACTGGTGTACACAGATGACAAATGCCGGTTACGAACTATGGTATGAGCCTCGTTGCACCATCTTCCACAAAGAAAGCCAGAGCACCGGACAGTTCAGCAAGCTACGTACTTTCTACATGACGCGCAACCGTTTGCTCTACACCCGCCGCAACCGGAAAGGTGCTCAGCGGCTGCTCTCCATTCTTTATCAATCTACCATAGCTGCCGGAAAAAACAGCCTTCAGTTTGCCCTGAAAGGTCGTTTCGATTTATTTGCCACAGTATGGAAAGGTGTTGTCAGAAGCTTTTCTATCACCTCTCCTATCCGATAACCCTTAAAAATGAAAGACCATGTATACCTTTATTGATTGGATTCTCTTTATTCTCCTGGCACTTTGTGTCGGTTATCTGCTGTTCTACGCCATTGCTTCCAAATTCTATCGTCCGCGAAAACTTTCCGAAGCACGTATCCTGCGTCGTTTTCTTGTACTCTTCCCTGCATACAAGGAAGACAGGGTGATCGTCTCCACTATCCGTAATTTCCTCGAACAGGAATACCCCAAAGAAATGTACGACGTTCTTGTCATCTCCGATCAGATGCAGCCGGACACGAATGCTGCCCTACAAACACTCCCCATCTGTTTGCAAGTAGCCGACTATACCAATAGTTCCAAAGCCAAAGCCCTTACGCTGGCAATGAACGTCACTGCCAACGAATCTTATGACGTAGTAGTGATCATGGATGCCGACAATGTAACGACTCCCAATTTCCTCGCAGAAATCAACCGTGCTTTTGAGTCCGGCCTGCATGCCGTACAAGCCCACCGCACAGGAAAAAACATGAATACAGACATCGCTGTTCTGGATGCGATCAGCGAAGAAATAAACAACGGATTCTTCCGTAGCGGGCACAACGCGATAGGATTGTCAGCCGGATTAGCCGGTTCCGGAATGGCATTCGACGTTCATTGGTTCCGCCGAAATGTAGGACATCTGCAAACATCGGGCGAAGACAAGGAGCTGGAAGCCCTGTTGCTAAAACAACGCATTCATATCGAATATCTGGAACAACTGCCTGTATACGATGAAAAAACACAGAAAAAAGAAGGTATCAAAAATCAGCGTAAACGATGGATTGCAGCACAATACGGTGCATTGCGGGCTTCCTTGCCCGATTTCCCGAAAGCACTGATTCAAGGAAATATCGACTACTGCGACAAGATTCTTCAATGGATGCTGCCTCCCCGTCTGATACAACTGGCGGGAGTTTTCGGTTTCACTTTACTCTTTACCGCAATCGGCTTACTAATGAGTCTGCAAAGCGGAGGATACGAATGGTATACAGCCATCAAATGGTGGATACTGTCAGCCGCTCAAGTTGCCGCCATGATCATACCTGTGCCGGGAAAGTTGCTGAACCGGAAATTAGGAAAAGCAATCCTGCAGATTCCGACACTGGCACTGGCAATGATAGCCAATATGTTCCGACTGAAAGGAGCGAACAAAAAGTTTATTCATACCGAGCACGGAGAAGAATAAGGCCTTCGTCAAGCCCACTCCTCCTCCGCATCAAAGCACGGACAAGCCTTCACCCATTCCTCCGGCTCGATCTCCCCGTTCCCGTTCAGATCAGGGCTCAGATCACGATGCCCGCACACCCGGCAACCGGGATAATCACGCAGCAACGTAAGCACAAGCACATGCATCGAGTGTACCTGCCATTCGGTACGGGTATCGGCAGGCCGCCCGTGACAGTCAAGTCCGCCCTCATAGCAAATGCCGATACTTGTCCGGTTGAATCCTTTCGCATGAGCTCCTATCCGTTCAA
>NZ_QTLF01000035.1:0-400 GCF_003434395.1 Bacteroides sp. AM23-12 | reverse complement strand
TCCTATCCGTTCAATGGGGCGGGTAGTCTTGATGTCGCCATTTTTCCGGATATAAAAGTGGTAGCCGATCCCGTTAAATCCCCGCCGGCGGTGGCACACTTCAAGGTCTGTTTCCGTGAAATCCCTGTCCGCCCTAGAGGCGGAACAGTGGATCACAATCAGGTCAATCTTCCTCATCGACCTGCCCTTTCATTCGTTTTCCTTTTCTCTTCCTACGGAAGAAAAACAGGATTTCCAATGCAATCTCCAAAATCTTGTCAATCATAACTTTTCATTTTTACAGGTTATTCATTTACAGGTATCACGCATTAATGATGCTGATGTACTTACCGGACTAAACGGTAGGATCAGGAGCTTCCTCTTCCCCTCCATCGCCACCGGAACCGGAACCGCCACCGGA
>NZ_QTLF01000034.1:0-49726 GCF_003434395.1 Bacteroides sp. AM23-12 | reverse complement strand
AATATTTCAAAGAACTTGCTGCTTTCGTTTTAAAAGCGGGTGCAAAGATAAGAACTTTTTCAGATAACTTCCAAACTTTTTCCGAAGTTTTTTTGTTTTTATTTTCTAAAGCCTTAAACTTTAGCAGAATGTCAATTGTTAGGCTGTCCCTCTCTTGGAAAGCGGGTGCAAAAGTACGAGGTTTTGCTATACAATCCAAATATATCTGACTATTTTCTACCACTTTTTTGAAACTTTTCTGTAACCACCTGATTGACAATGATATTGTAGAGTATCTTTTTCTACTGTAATTGTAAAAGCTATTTTCTTTATACATTAATATATATTCACGCGTGAGTAAAGGATTGAATAGATAAAAATCACGACTACAAAATTAATATCGATGAATCAGTGAGCGTGAATAATATACAAACCTGCGGAAAAGCTTGCCATTTACAAACGTATGGAATAAAAAAGATAATAAAAAAAATGGAAGAATATGTTTAAGTTTTATTATATCGAATTGCCAGAACAGTGTAACAAAACAAAGATTCCGCCACCTTTCTTGCCAAGAAAAGCAACGGAACCTGGTTATCATTTGAATTTCTGAATTTTATGGATGGAGTAAATCTTTCTTTATTTCTTTAAAATAGGGATTCCAACTACTGCTACTATATGCCGAAATCGCAGCCTCTGGCACAAATAGTGTACTTATTGATTTTAGAGAAGAATCAAAAGCAGCCGTACCAAGCGTAGGTGGAGTACTTCCCAAACAGTAAACTTGGCTCATTTTCGTACATAAGTGGAATGCATTTGTTTCAATGGATGTTAATGAAGCCGGGAAAAAAGATCCCACTAACGCAGAACAACCTGAAAAAGCAAACTCACCGATTGTTTCTACTACATTCGGATAATAGAAGGTAGTTATACCACTACATCCGGAATATGTATTCCTGAGTATATTTTTCACCTGTGTACGTTGCATATTAATACTTTCCATGTTCTTACAATCCGTAAATACACCTGCTCCTAAAGTTTGCAGTGCATTGGGGAGTGCTGCTCTATCTATATAAGCATCTTCGTAAGGGAAAAACTCTGACTTAAGTAAAGTGCAATAAGAGAAAGCTCTTACTTGTATCTCAGTGATATTATGATGTAATGTCACATACTGCAAATTCGCACATTCATCAAATAGATTATTCCTGAGTACTGTTACTTCTGTAGGAATAGTAATAGCCTTTAATGAACGGCATCTTAAAAATGCAGCCTCCCCTATCTGAGTGATACCATTATGCCATGTGACGCGCTCCAGATTCTGACATTCCTGAAAAGCATAGTCAGGGATATCTGTTACTGTCGTAGGTATATTGATAGATACGACTCCACAACGAGAAAAGGTTGAGACATATAATTTCTTCAAACCCTCATGCAAAGTGATCGTACTTAAGTTCGTACAGTTTTCAAACACCCAACCTTCATACTGTGACGTAGATACTTCTGTATTTTTGCCCAAATCTGTTACACTACCTGGAATATCTATCGATGTCAGTGAAATACAATTATTGAAGGCTTGTCTACGAATCTCTTTCAATCCGTCGTGCAATTTCACTTCCACCAAACCGCGGCATTGTTCGAATGCCCATTCACCTATGATTTCCACATTCTCAGTATCAATACTTGTCAATGCTCTGCAATTAGTGAAAGCTGCATAACCGATAGTTTTCATAGATAAAGGCAGTCTGACTGCTTTCAATGAAGTGTTTGGTGTATCACCACCGAAACGTAATGCACGATCCGGCAGTTCAGTCAAGTCGGTCATCGAAATATCCAGCACTTCAAGTGCAGTTAATGATTCTCTGATATATTTAAAATCTTCTACCGTAATAGAGCCCTTTAGGGCCAGTCTTTTCACAGATGTATCCAATCCTTTGATACTTAAATCACCTCCGGTACATGCCACTATCTCACCATCAAAATATTTCACTTCTCTCGAAACTGATATTGTACCATCATTAGCGTCAGTCACTGTCACCGTCAATAGAGCTGTATCCGACAGTTTGACATTTGCCGGAGGGGTAATAGTAATCTTTGCACTTCCCGGAGTATATGTTCCGTCTGTGCCGGTGAAAGTCGGTTCCGTTACTGCTACTTTCCATGTATCTACCGCACCACGACTTTTAATAATCCAGTCTGCTTCATTACCATTCGTAATAGTAGCAACAATGGATTTATAATCTTCCTCTTTCATAGTAGAAGCAAAAGTGACATCTATAGAATTGTCTGAAGGCGATGCATAGAACAAATCGCTGCCACCAATACCCACAGCGAGGCCGTCAACTAGCATCGGAAGCGTGAATTCCTTTCCATTTGCTAATGTGAAGATCACTTTGCCGTCTTCTATTTTCACACCGTCTTTTTTGAAAACAGAATCCCCCTGCTCACCTTGCGGACCTTTCTCCCCGTCTTTCCCAGCGGAACCGGTATCTCCCTTTTCACCGGTGGCAGCCACTTTATTACTATTACTGTCCAGTAACCATTCATCATCTACTTTCCAGTACAGTTTGCCTTCAAACGTATCTACACTGATAACGGGAGAATGACCGGGCTCACCATCCTTACCAGGCTCACCATTGTTTCCAGGTTCACCATCGTTTCCATTTTCTCCATCTTTACCGGTAGTAGGTATTTTATTGTTATCAGCATCAGTCAACCATGCAGAATCGGCATCACCGAGCTTTATAGTCCAATAATATATACCGTCGGTATCTTTCTCCGCACCAATAAGAGGGGTGATGCCGTCGACACCGTTTATACCGTCAGCACCGTTCTTACCATCCTTGCCGTGATAGATGGTGATGGGCTTGCTTTTAGTGAAAGTGATAGTGTAACCCACTTCTACTGATCCTTCTACAATAGGAGTAACTCCGGTCACATAGTCATTCTGTTCCAATGCTGAAACCAGTCCCTGCAAGGCGCTGATCTGTGTATTGGTAGTGCTGCACCATGATTCCAGTTTTTCTACTCTCGATTTAAGGTCGTTCACATCGTTGCGCAAAGCAGTGTCGTCATAGTCATCTCCGCAACTGAAAAATGTTGTTGCCAAGAGGAGTGACATACCTAAATGTTTTAATTTTCCCATATTCTCTAGTTATTAATTAATAATGTAAATCGCTATCAGATCCCTAAGAAAAAAGAAGTGTTATAAATGCAATGATTATTTTAAGTTCGAAGTTATACAACCATTTCCCATTCATGCTTGAAATAGGTAAGTATGGTTCCGGGACTAAGATACTCACGACCGGGTGCCCGTGTCCGGCTGCGAAATCGGTAATGGGCGTGTATCACAAGGCAGGTCAGCCGGTAATTAAAATATTTATGGCAACGGTGTTGAAGATAGTCGAACAGACGGCAGATGCGCGTAAAGAAACTGAAGACTTCATTATAAGGAATAGTATGACGTTTATGATTACCTTTTTCGGCTTCTTCCAGTTCGTGAAGGGCATAGATGAGCTGATCAATATCATCTTTGGTATTTTGCATGGTACGGTTAAGACGTTCCTGTCTGATTGCCTGCATGGAAAGCTGCTCCTGTTTGTGCTTAAGACGCTCTTTTATGAATTTATTTTTTTGCTTCATTATACTTAAGTTGTCCGTTTGTATAGGCGAAAATTACTTCGTAAGTAACAGAAACTTGTTTTATGACAGAACAGAGCGCAGTTCTACCATAATTCTGATTATCAACAGATTATTTAAGTCAAGAAAGACAAATAGCAGTGTATTCCGCTTTATTCATTTCAAAGTGGGAAGAAAAAGTTATATGCGTTTTCATAACTCTTGCAACTAGTATGTATCCCTATCCTTGTTTTTTGCCTTGTGTCGAAACTTTTTTAGTGATCTAATGAAAATAACTTTGTAAATAATATATTTTTTATTAAAATTCTTATATCTTTGCAGCATCAATAACTCTCTGTTACTTACGAAGTAACAGCATCTTAAGCTTCATTCCACATTCTCTTTTCCCCTGTGATTATGTAATTATTAACGACTATATTTGCCCGATTAAGTTCCTCCCCTTCAAAACTCTTGAGATACGTCCGTGTGACTTCAAGTGAAGAATGTCCCAGTCCTTCGGAAATCACCTCTTCGGGAACCTGGCAATATTTGGCAAGTGTAGCCCAAGTGTGGCGTGCCGTGTAGGAACTGACTTTTACCTCCTCCATTCCCATCAGTCCGGGTAGTCTCGAAAGGTTGAAGTTCAGCTTACGCAAGCAACGGCGATAATCATCAAAAGCTTCTCTATCGGAAGAAGTGGGAGTAAGGATATCCAACAGATAGGGCGAAGATTCTTCCCGGCTCCTATAACGTTCGATAAGCTGACGTGCCTGCGGCATAAGCTTGACACAAAGTTCAGTACCCGTCTTTTGGCGTCGGCATATCAGCAGGTCCCCTTTCAAATCCACTTTGCGCAAGTGAGCAAGGTCTACAAAAGGCATCCCTTGCAGCAACAGCATCAATCGCATTGTGTCCTGCGCCCGGTACACCTCCGGAGGGAGTACAGGACTGGAGAGTCTGCCGGAAGAATACTTTCCGTCAACAACATCACCCAGCAATCGGCTCGTCTGCCCGGCAGTTAATGCCAATTTATGTTCGGAAGATACCCCTGTTTTGAGATTGACAAACAGGCGACATTCTCCCGCCACAACCCCACGATCTACCGCACGGTTATAAATAGCACGCAGCGCACGGATATAAGTAGAAGTTGTGTTATAACTCTTCTGCTCTTTCTCCAGATAATATTGAAATTTACACAAGCTTCTTCGGTTCAGTCCTCCCCAAAATATTTTGCCACCACCTACAGAAGCGGTGAATGCCTGCAAGGCATAGTGATAGATATAGGCCGTCGCAAAACGGTTCTCTTGCCGCAACTCGCCAATAACTTCGTAAACAAAGTCTGTAAAGCTATGCTGTTTCATATAATCCTTTCTTTTTAAGTTCATAATTGAGATTCTTTTTTCGCCATAAACTATATAAAATGAACTACCCTACACAATGTTCAACCGATTTTTTTGTCGAAATAAAAAGGAATGTACTCTCCTTACCCTTATTACCAATGCGGTGCTTCACGGTTTTTCCACACCTGCAAACGATTTTTACCTTTGCAGCGTTTTAATAAAACATATGTGTAAGGTGATGAAATATTCTCTCTACAAAGCGGATGCTGAGGAAGAAAACGAAGATTCTCCGAAACTTGACGAGAAACCCGGAGGGGGTAGCACCAATGAATACACGGCGACGTAACAAAAAGAAACGCTACTACGGATATTAGGAGAACTGAAACTGTTATTTCCACAGGCGAAAATCGTAGGGCATTATCAGTTAAGTGCGGATGTCTGAATCAAGTGTCCGGAGGTTGCGAGGAAGGAGTATGAATGGTTGTAGGGGGGAGATAAAAAAAAATGTGCTGCTTCAGGGCGGCACACTTTCTTTTTATTCTGACTTTATTCTTACCATCCAGTTCCATCCCATCCGGCAGCAGTGTACCATGACAAAGTACGATAGAAAGTATTCATAGTAGAATTGCTTGCGCCAGTAGGTATATATGTAGAGAGTCCTTCCGAACCTTCCATAGTAAACATTCTATGAATGATACCGGAATAGTTTTTGAGAGTTGTTTTCCTATATACAACAGCTGCTTCAAAGGCTGTATACCAAGACCGATAATCCGTATTATCTACTCCACCTGTCAAATTTCGGATCAGTTTTTCAAAATCATAATTAGCGTCATCGTTAAAATCATAAGCTAGTATATCACTACGGTCTACTTCCCTTTTCTCTTGAATATATTTAGGAATGATTGTCTTGGTTGCTGCTGCCAAATTATCCAAAGCCGCACTCTTTATCACAGAAGTAGCAACTCCTCCCGTCCAATTCTCATTACTAACAGGAGCAACCCCTGTATAAGATTTTTCATAATATCCATAATACGCCTCTGCTATATTCGTCGCCAAATTTGTTTCAGTAAACATTTCCGGTACTACTGCCTTATAAGGTGCACCCGGTCCCGGAATCTCCGTAGGAGAACCAATAAAATATTCGGAACAGTCACGAAGTTCATAGGCGACTTCCACAGATTGCATATTACATGAGTCAAACAATATAAATTTTAATGGTTTTGGAAAAGCAGAGGACAATGCTTCACGGAAATCCGGTATATTCATCTGAGTCCTACGATAATATCCGATGGAGCGAGAGTTCGCATTATTACTGGCCGGCACCCATGAAGAGCTATGAGACAAAAATACAAACCCATAACTATCTGCCGGGAAATAACTAACTGTTTGGGAAATAACACTGGCCATAACTTCCTTATCCAGCGGATTTTGTTCATCATAAGTAAAAAGAGTATCGGCCACTACTTTACCATTCTTCTGTTTCAATGAAATCAAGTGAGGAACGTCATTTACCATCTCACTATAAACAACCAAATTACACTTGGAATAATCAACCTCTTCCATACCCGCCTTCATATCGCTAAAGTTGACTTTAAAAAGGCTTGATAACTCACTGACTCCATTATCCCCCACGATATAGACCAACACTGTACGTCCTACCTGCTCACGTGGTTCGGGTCCTTCAGGACCTTCGTTTTCATTATTCTCACAAGCTGCAAACAACGCAGCCAAACCCATGAGAAGGGATAATATTTTAATCTTTTTCATTAGATTACCAATTAGTTACGGCTGCAAAGATAAAAAAATAAGAGATGCAAACCTGCATCTCTTATCATATTAACAATTAATCTTTTACTCTTCCGGTTTTATAAAGTGGAATTTATCAGTATCAATCCGTGTTACTGTGGTATTCCTGTTCCTTTTATATTTACTCAGAATCTTCGTTGCCTCTTTCTCCAGTTTTTTCCTGTTTTCTGAGAAATAGATCATACAGGTACTATTCTGTTGCAGTCCGTTATCTTCCACATAATTCTTCAGCTGATAGCTGTACAGATCACGATGAGTCAGAAAACCTTCCTTGCTAACCTTTGCGCTATCCAATATTTGAATATCCGTAAAATACACGACTGTATCCGTAAAGGAAGCGGCAATTCCGAAGGCATAAACTGTTTTTGAGTGGTCTTTCTTTAAAGAGAAAGCCGAGCACATTGTCAACACAAGTGCCATTGCAAATAGTATTTTTACGTATTTCATATCATAAATTTTTAATTGTGGCAAAGGTAACAAAAAAGAGGAAATATCATCTATTTATCATTAAGATTTAGTATTTCTATTCATATATCCATAGCAACACAGGCTTCTTCTCGACTTTCAGCAGTGCATCGACCTTCCGCATCGCGTCATCACAGATCACAGGACATCCCTGGCTAATCCCCAATGGAAGATGCATGGGGGATATCTCCAAAGTCGGTACCGGAGTATACGAATGGAGCACAATGTAACGCTTGAAAGCATTGCTGTTGGTCGATTCCAATCCATGCAGTTTATAATGTACATTAATCCCCCATTTACTATACGAACGGATTCCTACCTTATACTTCCCCAAAGAAGAGCAATAGCTGCCTTCCACATTACTATATACCGGTTTCTTCGGCGTGCTCTCCTTACCATATCCATGAGCACACAGACTTGAATATTTGATGGAATCGCCTTTGAAATCCCAGACAAAGAAACGTTTTTTGCCGGAAGGAATGCTGAAATCTACCAGAAAGCAATAATTCGTATTAAACCCTTTCTCTACGCAATAGGTTTTCGCTGCAAGGGCTTTTTCCCGTAAGGGTTGTTCGGCTTTGGCTACGATGCCAATGTTCAGACCAACAAGCGTGAATAATATCAGAGCAGACTTCTTCATAAAATTGTGCATAGTATAGTATTGACGAATAACGGCTAAATAAAAGTCGCATAAGTACATTCTTCAGATGATTACTCCAAGAAGTGCAACTTATGCGACCCTAATTCTTTTTTTTCAGAAACTGATATTCCTCACTTATCCCAAGTAGGATTTGAGCAATTTACTACGATTACTTTGTCTTAGTCTTCTAATTGCTTTTTCTTTAATCTGACGAACGCGCTCACGTGTGAGGCCAAACTTATCGCCGATTTCTTCCAATGTCATTTCTTGTTGTCCGATACCGAAAAACATCTGTATGATTTCTTTTTCGCGTTCGGTTAACGTAGAAAGAGCTCTATCAATTTCCCTCGCAAGAGACTCATTAACCAGAGAGCGGTCCGCCATAGGCGAATCGTCGTTTACCAACACATCCAACAGGCTGTTGTCTTCTCCTTCCACGAAAGGCGCATCCACCGAAATATGACGGCCGGATACCTTCAGTGTATCAGATATCTTGTCAACCGGAATTTCCAGTTCATCTGCCAACTCTTCGGGAGACGGACGCCGCTCGTTTTCCTGTTCGAACTTTGAGAAGGCTTTGCTGATCTTATTCAGCGAACCTACCTGATTCAACGGGAGACGAACAATACGCGACTGCTCTGCCAATGCTTGCAGAATAGACTGGCGAATCCACCATACGGCGTAGCTGATAAACTTGAATCCACGTGTTTCATCAAACTTTTCGGCGGCCTTGATCAGTCCTAAATTGCCTTCATTAATCAAGTCAGGCAAACTCAAACCCTGGTTCTGGTACTGCTTGGCCACAGATACGACGAAACGAAGATTGGCACGTGTCAATTTTTCCAATGCTACACGGTCACCCTTACGAATGCGCTGAGCGAGTTCCACTTCTTCCTCGACTGTTATCAGGTCCTCACGGCCGATTTCCTGCAAATACTTGTCAAGAGAAGCGCTCTCTCTGTTAGTGATACTTTTGGTAATCTTTAGTTGTCTCATTCTTTAAAAACAGATTTGGAGTGCAAAGTTACGACAAATAATTTGTTAACATACATATTTAGGCAACTTTTTCACTATATTTTCAACTAATAAAACAAAAAAGAATGCCGACAAGTTGTATGACGGCATCCTTTTTCTATTTCATTAGCTTATCCTACAATCTTCTTACCTTAATTTATAACTCATTCCTGAGTCAGGTCTACTGCAAAGTATCCGCGCTTGCCGGACGGGAATACGCCGGTCAGGAACAATACCTGATTCGGAGACTTAACAGCGGCTTTCATCACTTCTTCCAGATCACTTACTTTGCGCATCGGCTGGTCGTTAGCTTTCAGGATGATGAAACCTTTGCGAACTCCTGCATCTGACATCTTACCGGAAGAAACGCCTGTCACTTGCAGACCATAGCCGAGATTCAGCTGTTTCTTCAAGTCATCCGGCAGTTCTTTGAATGCAGCACCCAGAATTTCCATACCAGCTTCCTTCACGATCTTGGTAGTACCCTGTTCGTTCTTCAGCGTCACTTCTACTGACTTTTCTTTCTTGTCACGAACTAGTTTCACAGTTACCTTATCGCCCGGACGGTGTTTAGCCAATGCTTCCTGCAAGTCGGCAAAGTTATGTACTTTCTTGTTATCTAAACCGACAATTACGTCATCCACCTTGATATCAGCACCGGCAGCCGAACCGTTATCAACGATTTCGCGTACCCATACGCCGTCTACCACGCCAAATTCTTTCGCTTTATCACGCAGTGTAGTACCGGACTTATCGATAGGACTCTGATCTTCCATGATGCTGCTGCCCAAAGAAGCTCCCTTGATGCCAAGGAGGGCACGCTGTACTGTTCCGTATTGTTTCAGGTCGGCAACTACCTTAGTCATAATGCTGGTAGGGATAGCAAAGCCGTATCCGGCGTATGCTCCCGTAGGTGAAGACAACACGGAGTTAATACCTACCAGTTCGCCTTTCGCATTCACCAGTGCACCACCACTATTTCCCTGGTTGATGGCGGCATCTGTCTGGATGAAAGATTCAATACCGCCATTGTATACTCCCAAAGTACGGGCTTTGGCACTTACGATACCTGCTGTCACTGTAGAGTTCAGATTGAAGGGGTTTCCTACGGCGAGTACCCACTCTCCTACTTTCAGTGTTTCGGAATCTCCAACCGGAATAGTAGGCAGATCATCATCAGACTCAATCTTGATCAAAGCAAGGTCTGTGCTCGGGTCAGTACCGATCACACGTCCTCTGAACTCACGGTTATCATTCAGCTTCACACTGATCTCATCGGCACCTTCAATTACGTGATTGTTGGTTACGATATATCCGTCTTTGGAAATGATGACTCCGGAACCAAAACCAACACGAGGCTGGGATTGTACCTGACGCTGCTGTCCGCGTCCGTCTCCAAAGAAGAAGTCAAAAATATCCGGCGCTTGCTGAACGGTTCTTGTTTTAGCTTCCTGAGTAGACTTTATATGTACGACAGCATGAAGCGAATTCTCCGCAGCTTGTGTCAAGTCAACCGGTTGAGCGTTTACCGCGTCAAAAGCAGCCAATTTGACATTGGGATTCTGCTGGAACATCTCATTAAAAGATGTCTCTTTGGCAGCATCATTGGATTGCAACAATTTGTAAGTTGTCAATCCTGCAACTCCTGAGCTAAGAAGAATAATAGCTCCTACTCCCAGAATGTTCTTTGTTGTCTGTTTCATGATTTATAATTCTTTAAAATGTTAATATTCGACATTGTTTTAACTTTTACGACGTTAAAATAATAACAAATATCGTTCACTTATTCTACTTGTCACTCTTTTTTGTCCTCTTTTAACAGAGAATATTTGAGGCTTAACAGCGCTTAACGACAGCAACTGACAAATTTACATTCGTTGTATGTCAGATGGCTTTAACAGTCTGACATTCATTCAGTAAGATCAGATTTTCATGACACCGATTCCGGGTAAGTCATTCAAGGTGATTTTCCCCTTCACCACTTCTACCCCTTTAAAGCGATCGTTGGAGATGAGCAGGTTGCCATCGAGATCGGCAAAATCGACCGCCGGAGAAAATTGCGAGGCAGCAGATATCGCACACGAAGTCTCCGTCATGCAGCCCACCATCACGCGCATTCCCAAAGCGTGCGCCAGCGTCACCATCTTCCATGCTTCACGCATACCGGTACATTTCATCAGTTTGATGTTGATTCCCGTAAACGCACCTTTCAAAGCGGCCACATCCTTTAAACGCTGTAACGACTCATCGGCAAACACCGGCAGAGGGCTTTGCTGTGTCACCCAGGCAATGTCATCCAGTTGTTCCTTCGGCATGGGCTGCTCTATCATTACAATCCCCTTCTCTTTCAGCCAATGGATCATATCGAGCGCATATTGGCGGTCTTTCCATCCCTGGTTGGCATCTATGGCAATCGGAAGATCTGTCACCGAACGGATCGTCTCTATCATTTCCTTATCGTTGTCTCTCCCTAGCTTTACCTTTAATATATTAAACCGGTCTGCACACTCTTTTGTTTTGGCGCGCACCACATCGGGCGTATCAATACCGATCGTAAAGGTGGTGGAAGGGGTCTTTTCCTTATTCAATCCCCATATCTTATGCCACGGAGCTCCCAGCAGTTTTCCCACCAAATCATGAAGGGCAATATCTACCGCTGCCTTTGCCGCCGTGTCTTTCGGCGACAGACTGTCAACGTATGACAAAATGTCCTCTAACTGAAAAGGATCACTGAATTGCTCCAGATTTACTTTTTTAAGGAAGTTCATCACCGACTCCACCGTCTCCCCAAGATAAGGGGGCATTGACGCCTCTCCATATCCGGTCACTCCCTCATATTCGATTTCTACCTGCACATCGGGTGTGGTGGTACGCGAATAAGTGGCTACCGTAAAGACGTGCCTCAACTTTAACTCATAAGGGAAAAAAGTCATTTTCATCTTTCCTCCCATACCCTGTTTGTTTATATGAATGGTGGAAGCTATAGATTCTCCCGCCAATACCTGACTGACAGCTATTCCGGAGCCTAAAGTTGCAAAGGCGGCCGTTTTCAGGAAATCTCTTCTATTTGGCATTTGTTGAATGGATAATGGATAATTGATAATGATTAGTCATATAGATAATAGGGGTTATGGTCAGTGGTATTCATGCCTTTCTCCTTATTTATATAAGGCAGGAAGCGAGTGGCAAAAAGCAGACGGCCGGTGTTGAACTCGTCGTAGTACTCGTCTTCGGGATCAAAGCTGCTGACATGTACGTCTCCCAGGGCATGGATGAAGCGTTTGTTGCCCAGGTAGATGCCTACGTGCGAGATGCCTTCTTTGCGGTCGGCTGTGGCTTTGCGACCGAAAAAGACGAGGTCTCCGCGTTGCACGTTGGAGAAATCAGGAGCGATTTCAATGCGTTCGCCTACATAAGCCTGTTGCGACGCATCTCTCGGGATGATTATATCGTGCATAAAAAGCACTGTCCGGACCAGACCGCTGCAATCGACTCCTTTCGAAGAAGTTCCCGCCCACAGATAAGGGATTCCGATCATTGTATAGGCGGTTTGAATAATGCTTTCGACATCCTGTTTCAATGAAGCTCTCCACTTCGTTTCGGGTTGTGAAATATGTTTGGATATATATGCCTGGCGACCGTCGGGATAAGACACTTTGTAAAAGCGCCCTTTACTCCCCTCCCACTTCAGACGGTTGCCGGCAACGACATCCGATACGGTCTGAGAGTCATCATCCGGTTTTTCGTACGTAAATCCATAATGGGAAGTCACCACGATCTTCTCAGCACGGTTCCATTCATCGTATTGCTCTTTCGACATCGGAGTAATCACCATCCGGTGTACCCATCCCGTATAGTCATCCGGAGTCTGAATCTCATACCAGCCGGTATATTGCAATACCTTGACCGGCATTCCGAGCAACGCCTGCGTACTCATCCCGGATGTAAACTTACCTTCATCGCGCATATTACAAACAGAAATGTGCACTACCCCATAAGCCGAATCAGCAGGCATGGAGCGTATTTCCTGAGCTTTCAGACTAACTACCGTTACTACCAGCAAGCAATAGAAAAAAAGGATATTTTTCTTCATTGAATCATGATTTAATGATAGCAAAGGTAGAAATTATTTCTATTTGTGACACTTTCTTTGGCTAAAACAAAATAAATGACGTACTTTTGCACTCTAAAGCAGTTGGCCGGTCTGTCGCGTGCGCGTTTCGCGCAGGAGGAAAGTCCGGGCAACACAGAGCATCCTACTTCCTAACAGAAAGCTGTCCGCGAGGGTAGAGTAACGTAGAAGAAAATAACCGCCGCTCCTTTCGGGGAGAGGTAAGGGTGAGAAGGTAGGGTAAGAGCCTACCAGTCGTATGGTGACATACGGGCTGTACGTCTTAGGAGTTGTAAGGTCATGTAAACCGGCGTTATGAGAGCTGCTCGCTCCATGTCGGAGGGTAGACCGCTAAAGTGTCGTGGTGACACGCCACTCAGATAAATGACAGGCACCTTATATCTATAAGGTACAGAACTCGGCTTACAGGCTGACTGCTTTTTTTCTTTTTTAAACTGCTTTTTTAAAATTCTGAGCCATGAAGAAGAAAATCACCGATATATGGAAATTCATCACGTATGACATCTGGCGCATCACGGAAGATGAAGTGACTAGAACGAAATTCTCGCTCTACAATATTATCAAAACCATCTATCTCTGTATCAACCGATTTACTAAAGACCGGATGGCAAACAAGGCCTCAGCACTGACATACAGCACACTGCTTGCTATTGTGCCTATACTTGCCATCCTATTCGCCGTGGCCCGCGGATTCGGATTTGATAATCTGATGGAGCACCAGTTTCGGAGCGGCTTCGGAGGAAATATAGAAACGACGGAAGCTATTCTTTCTTTTGTCAACTCCTACCTCTCGCAAACCAAAGGCGGTATTTTCATTGGGGTAGGTCTGGTGATGTTGCTATGGACCGTGATCAATCTGGTGAGCAATATCGAAATCACTTTCAACCGTATTTGGGAAGTAAAGAAAGCGCGTTCCATGTACCGGAAGATTACGGACTATTTCTCCATGTTCCTGCTCATGCCGATTCTGATTGTGGTATCGGGCGGTCTTTCTCTGTTTGTGAGTACCGTGCTGAAGCAGATGGACGATTTCGTTTTACTGGCTCCCGTCATGAAGTTCATGATCCGCCTTATCCCATTTGTTTTGACTTGGCTGATGTTTACAGGGCTGTATATCTTCATGCCCAACACGAAAGTAAAATTCAAGCACGCTCTGATTGCAGGTATCCTGGCAGGTTCCGCTTATCAGGCCTTCCAGTTCCTGTATATCAACAGCCAGTTATGGGTATCGAAATACAATGCTATCTACGGTAGCTTCGCCGCCCTCCCCTTGTTTCTGCTTTGGCTGCAAATCTCATGGACCATCTGTCTGTTCGGAGCTGAATTGACGTATGCCGGACAAAATATCCGCAGCTTTAGTTTCGATCAGGATACCCGCAACATCAGCAGACGTTACCGGGACTTTATCTCTATCCTGATCATGTCACTTATCGCCAAACGTTTCGAAAGGAATGAACCGCCCTATACAGCAGCAGAAATATCGGAAGAGCATCAAATCCCCATCCGGCTGACTAATCAGGTACTCTATCAATTACAAGAAATAGACTTGATCCACGAGGTAGTGACCGACCAAAAAAGTGAAGATATCGGCTACCAGCCCTCTATGGATATCAACCAGCTGAATGTAGCCATCTTGCTCGACCGACTGGATACTTATGGGTCCGAAAACTTCAAGATCGACAAGGATGAGGAATTTAATGACGAATGGAAAGTACTGACTGAATCCAGAGAAGAATACTATAAGAAGGCAAGTAAAGTGCTACTGAAAGACCTATAGAAATTCCCATAAACGTCTTTGTTTTTTACCAATTCTCAATTTCGAGAATCACATTCAGGCAAATATCTCATAATCAAGAGATTAAAGACTTCTACTTTTTCCTTTAAAAGAAACAGGTCGTTGGTTTTAAAGGAAAGCCTCCTTGGTTTTAAAGGAACGACCTCTTCCTTTTAAACCAACGAGGCTTTTTACTGTATATCTACTCCGGCAAGTCCAAGGAGTAATCTTTTTTCAATTAGTATTGATTATAAGAAATGACCTTTTCTTTCGGCTTCCTCATCTTCTTTCGTTTCTCTTTCACCGGATACCCGATTGCAATATCCAGCAATAAACGTTTGGAAGCAGGAATACCTGTCAATTGCTTGATCTCTTTTTCATCAAACCAGCCCAAGATGCAGGAACCCAGTCCTTCATTCTCTGCAGCCAATGTGATATGAGCAGCAGCGATTCCAATATCAATCAGCGGGAAATGCTTGCCTTTTACTTTTCCTCCAAGCAAGGATGTAATATTGGCAGACTCTTCTACAACCAGAATATGTACAGGGGCATCTTTGGCGAACTTATTCATGCCTAGTCCGGCTGCCGCCTTCCCCACTTTTGAAGCCAGCTCATGGTCCGTCACGACCACAAACTTCCATGGCTGCGCATTGCAGGCAGAAGGAGCCAGACGAGCAGCTTCCAGAATGCGCTCCAGCTTCTCCGCTTCTACCGGACGCTCTTTATCATACGCCCGGTCACTCTGACGAGACAGTACCAATTGCAGAAAATCCATCAGACATCTATTTTTTAATTATCTATACTGAATCATCCGGCTGATATACTTACCGATGATATCAAATTCGATATTCACTACGCTACCGATTTCAAATGTATGAAAGTTGGTATATTCGTAAGTATAAGGTATGATAGCTACCTGGAAAGTATCATCCGTCGGATTGCATACCGTCAGACTGACACCATTAACAGTCACCGAACCCTTGTCTACCGTGATATAGCCACGTTTCGCCATTTCTTTATCAAATGCATATTTAAATGTAAAATACCAGCTTCCTTCCGCATCCTTGATTTCCACACAAGTAGCCGTCTGATCTACGTGTCCCTGCACGATATGTCCATCCAGTCGGCCATTCATCATCATGCTGCGCTCTACATTCACCTTATCGCCCACTTTCAGCAAACCAAGATTCGAACGGTCCAGCGTTTCTTTCATGGCAGTTACCGTATACGTATCATCAGTCAGACTCACTACCGTCAGGCATACTCCGTTGTGAGAAATACTCTGATCAATCTTCAGCTCATTTACAAACGAACACTTAAATGTAAAGTGTATATTCTCCTGGTCTTTCACCAGTGCTACCAAAGTAGCGTACTCTTCTACGATTCCAGAAAACATAATGTTATTTATTTTAGTACGGCTCAAAGATACAAATAAGGAAGGAGCTTAAAAAATAAGAGCAAAAAAAAATGGGGCTTTTCACAAAGCTCCATTTTTCAGTTTTCAATAGGTATTAGTTTTTTTTTAAGGTAAAAAGATTGTTTTCAGGATAACGGTGCAAATATAGTCGCTTTTACTGATACTCTCCAAATTATAAAACATGTCATATAACATCTTTTTGAAATTTCTTTGGATTTATTATCATTTGACGCAAAACCGCCCATAACTTGTCCGTTACAAGGGACAAATATAGGATTATTTTCTAAGTAGCCCTAATTTTTGTTTAAAAACATGCAAAAAATTACGATTTCGGGTAGTTTTCGTCCACTTTTCCGCTATGTTTTAAGACTTTCGCATCAATAAAGAAGACTATTTCTTCGGCTATATTAGTAATATGGTCGCCCGAACGCTCCAGTTTGCGGAACACGCCAACCAAGTCAACACAAGTATGCGCCGTCTCCGGATGTTCACGGATATAATCTGCCAGGATGCCTGTGGCTTCCGCATTGATATCATCCAGCAAGTTATCTTTGCCGAATACCGCCGTTGCCATTTCAATATTCTCTTCGTTCAAGGCACGTTTTGCCAGTTCCAGCATGGACAATACCTCTGCCTGCATCTCTCCCAAACGCAGACGAGCCAGCAAATCGGCGTCCAGCACCGGTTCTTTACAGCGAATAACGAAACGGGCTATCCCTTCTGCAAAGTCTCCCAGACGTTCCAGATTTGTATTGATTTTCAGCATTGCCAGCACAAATCGGAGATCAATCGCCACCGGATTGTACAACGCAATGATATCCTCTATATCACTGTCGATCTTCAGTTCAAAGGCATTCACCCGACGTTCGCGAACCATTACCTGTTGTGCCAGTTCCTTGTCAAGTGTCATGACTGCTTCCCCTGCACGGTCAAGCTGATTGTACACCAGTGTCCACATTTCATCCACTTCTTTCTTCAATAGAATGAGTTCCGATTCTATAAACTTTACCATAGTCTATTTATATATAAATGATTAATATTCTCGTTTTTCACAAACACTCCGGTGGCGCTTAGCCGAAACGTCCTGTGATATAATTCTGGGTAGCCTCTTTCTCAGGGTTGGTGAATATCCTTTTCGTATCACCATACTCTACCATCTCTCCCAAGTAGAAGAAAGCCGTCTTGTCACTGACACGTGCTGCCTGCTGCATATTGTGAGTTACGATCACGATTGTATAGTCCTTCTTCAGTTCATGAATCAGTTCCTCTACTTTGGCTGTAGAAATAGGATCGAGCGCAGAAGCCGGTTCATCCATCAACAGTACCGAAGGAGATACCGCCATGGCACGGGCAATACAGAGACGTTGCTGCTGTCCGCCGGATAAAGCATAGGCAGACTCTTTCAGTTTATCTTTCACCTCATCCCAAAGCGCAGCCCCTTTCAGCGTCTCTTCTACCCGCTGACGGATGAAAGCGTTATCTTTCACTCCATTGACGCGAAGCCCGTAAGCGACATTCTCGAATATGCTTTTCGGGAAAGGGTTAGGGCGTTGGAAAACCATGCCCACATTCTTGCGAAGCTCGTCCACTTCCACCCCTTTGGCATAAATATTATGCCCGTCAATCCGGATTTCACCTTCCAGACGGGTAGCGGGAATCAAGTCGTTCATCCGGTTGAAAAGACGAAGGAAAGTCGATTTACCACATCCCGACGGTCCGATAAAGGCAACTACAGACTTTTCTTCAATCTCCATGCTGATCCCTTTCAAGGCATGAAAATCACCATACCAGAAGTTTACATCACGCGCATCTATTTTTATTGTATCCATATACTTATCAATTCGTTTTTACTCTTTTCTCGAAATATTTTCTCAATGCATTTGCCAGCAGATTAACCAGAAGGATAATCACAATCAGTACCAAAGCCGTACCATAAGCCAACGGCAACTGCGCTTCCATATCCGTTCCGCTGGTCGAAATCACATACAGGTGATACGGCAGCGCCATACACTGGTCCAGAATACTCGTCGGCAACTGCGGCAGGAAGTAAGCGGCACAGGTAAACAGAATCGGTGCCGTCTCGCCTGAAACACGTCCCAAAGCAAGGATTAATCCCGTAATGATGTTCGGCATCCCCATCGGAAGAATCACATGCCAGATCGTCTGCAATCTGGTAGCCCCCAATGCCCTGCTTCCTTCACGCATACTGTCGGGAATCGCTTTCAATGCCTCCTCCGTAGTACGAATAACCAAAGGTACGCAAAGTAAACCTAACGTCAAAGAACCCGCCAGAATACTGTCACCAAAGCCCATATAATTGACAAACAGCGCCATACCGAACAGACCGAAAACGATAGAAGGAATACCGCTCAGATTGTTCGTCATCACTCGTATAAAACGTACCAGCTTCCCTTTCGGAGCATATTCATTCATATAGATTCCACTCATCACTCCCACTGGAAAAGCGAAAAGCGCACTGCCAACCATCAGATAGAAAGTACCGACAATAGCCGGCCAGATACCTCCGCCGGTCATCCCGTCCGTAGGTGCCGAAGTGATGAACTCCCAACTGATAGCGCCCGCTCCCTTATATATAATGAAACCGAGAATCGCAAACAAAATCAACACTATGCAGAGACTCAACAACCGGAAAATTCCGAAAGCCAGCCTCTGAGAACGGTGTTTCGCTTTATTATTACTTCGTATTTCCATATCACTTGCTACGTTTTATTCCTTTAGAAGAGATATACTCCACGCTAAAGTTGATGATTAATGTTATAAAGAACAGTACGACACCCAACAGGAACAACGCTTCGTAGTGCGGTCCTCCTGCCGGAGCTTCTCCCAGTTCCGCCGCAATCGTTGCCGGAATCGTGCGGAGCGGTTCGAGAATTGTTGTCGGTATCACTGCGGCATTACCCGTTACCATCAATACTGCCATCGTCTCTCCGATAGCACGTCCGATGCCCAACACCACGCCAGAAGTGATTCCGGAGATCGAATAGGGAATCACGACCTTATATATAGTCTGCCACTGCGAAGCTCCCAGCGCCAGACTTGCTTCCCGCATCGAACGCGGACAATTGCGCATGGCATCTTCGGTAACTGTTATGATAGTAGGCAGCGCCATGATAGCCAGGATGATACTTCCCGCCAAACCGCTCTCCCCTACCGGCAGATCAAAGAATTTCTGAATCAGCGGAACGATGACGATCAGGCCGAAAAAACCATAAACCACCGAAGGAATACCACTCAGCAGCTCAATAATCGGTTTCAGCCAGTTACGCACCTTCGGATTGGCGACCTCAGACATATAGATAGATACCGAAAGCCCGAACGGAAGTGCAAAAAGTATAGCGAACAGACTCACCCACAAGGTACCCGCTATCAACGGCAGAAACCCGAATAAGGCGGCAGGAGTCGCTGTCGGAAACCATTCGGCACCCGCAAAGACATCCTTTACCGAAATGGTATTATCCTTGATAAAATGCACTGCATCGGGCTGCACTATAAATTTCTGCGGGACAAAAGCCACGATACCGGGCGTCTTCTCCACCAACTGCGTGATTCTTTCGCCAGCATACTCGTAAGCCGGACCCAGTTCTTCCTCCGTATAATACTCCGTGATGTCTTCCAAACGAAAAACCCGGATAGGGAGATCCTCCCCACCGAGTTCTTTCCAATTCGTTATCTCCTCGTCGAAAACGTCCTTTATCTGAGCAGGACTCAGCGTATTTACCTTATTGCCTTTGTTCAAAGCCAACACGTACCCTTCTTCAATCACCTTGCTATTGAACAGCCCGAAAGCCTCCGTAAACAGGAAAAGCACGATCAGCAGGATTGTAATACTTGTTACGAAACCGCTACAAGTCAGAATTCCTTCTATTATTTTCTCAAAAATCTTCTTCATACCTATTGGTTTTCTGATGCAAAGAAAGCAACTCCTTATTAAGGAGGTGTGACTAACGTTTGAAGGAAGTATTTCAATGCTGTTACATTTGTGTTACAAACATTATTTCTCCCTTATCTGAAACAAAAATGTAATATGCGATTGTTTTATTTGCACCAACAATAAAAAGAATAATTATGAAAGTGAGAAGAAATTTATTAATCGCCCTTTCCCTTCTGTCTCTCAGCGCCAACGCACAGCGTATCAAAGGCAGCGACACCGTATTGCCTGTTGCCCAACAAACAGCAGAGCGATTTATGAATCAGCATCCGGATGCGCGGGTCACTGTCACCGGAGGAGGCACCGGGGTCGGCATCTCCGCACTGATGGATAATACGACGGATATTGCCATGGCTTCCCGTCCGATCAAATTCAGCGAAAAGATGAAAACCAAAGAAGCCGGACAAGAGGTGGACGAGGTGATCGTAGCCTACGACGCCCTTGCCGTAGTGGTGCACCCTTCCAATCCGGTGAAACAGCTCACCCGCCAGCAGCTGGAAGATATCTTCCGCGGAAAAATCACCAACTGGAAGCAAGTGGGCGGAGACGACCGCAAAATAGTTGTCTATTCCCGCGAAACCTCTTCGGGAACTTACGAATTCTTCAAGGAAAACGTGCTGAAAAACAAGAACTATATGGCAGGCAGCCTTTCCATGCCCGCCACAGGTGCTATCATCCAGTCCGTCAGCCAGACGAAGGGAGCCATCGGGTACGTCGGGCTGGCATACGTATCTCCCCGCACCAAAACGCTTTCCGTTTCGTATGACGGAAGCCACTACGCCGCCCCGACAGTGGAGAACGCAACGAACAAGACTTATCCCATTGTCCGCCCCCTTTATTACTATTATAATGTGAAGAACAAAGAGCAGGTAGCTCCTCTGATCAACTTCATTCTTTCGCCCGAAGGACAGGAGATTATAAAAAAGAGCGGTTATATTCCAGTAAAATAAAAAAAATGTCCTACTTTTGTAGCCTATAAATAGAGTTAACATTTTAACGTTATGACAGATATTAAAAACGAAGACACAGGCGATAAGAAAAGCCTGAACTTTATTGAACAGGCAGTAGAGAAGGATTTGAAGGAAGGTAAAAATGGTGGAAAAGTGCAGACCCGCTTCCCGCCCGAGCCGAACGGATACCTTCACATCGGTCATGCCAAAGCTATTTGCCTTGATTTCGGCATCGCTGCCAGACATGGCGGTGTATGTAACCTTCGTTTCGACGACACAAACCCGACCAAAGAGGACGTGGAATACGTAGAAGCCATCAAAGAAGATATTCAATGGCTTGGCTACCAATGGGGAAACGAATACTACGCTTCCGACTATTTCCAGCAATTATGGGACTTCGCCATCCGCCTCATCGAGGAAGGAAAAGCATATATCGACGAGCAAACAGCTGAACAGATTGCCCAGCAAAAAGGTACTCCCACGCAAGCAGGTGTGAACAGCCCGTACCGTGACCGCCCAATCGAAGAAAGCCTGGAACTCTTCAAGAAGATGAACAGCGGTGAGATAGAAGAAGGCGCTATGGTACTCCGTGCCAAAATCGACATGGCCAATCCTAATATGCACTTCCGCGACCCGATCATCTATCGTGTCGTGAAGCATCCGCACCACCGCACAGGTACTACCTGGAAGGCTTATCCGATGTACGACTTCGCCCACGGACAGAGTGACTTCTTCGAAGGAGTAACCCACTCTCTGTGTACGCTCGAATTTGTGGTACACCGTCCGCTCTATGATCTCTTCATCGACTGGCTGAAAGAAGGTAAGGATCTGAACGACAACCGTCCCCGTCAGACTGAGTTCAACAAGCTGAACCTGAGCTACACGCTGATGAGCAAACGCAACCTGCTGACGCTGGTAAAAGAAGGATTGGTGAACGGATGGGACGATCCCCGTATGCCGACTATCTGCGGCTTCCGCCGTCGTGGTTATTCTCCGGAATCTATTCATAAATTTATCGATAAAATCGGTTATACGACTTACGATGCCCTGAACGATATCGCATTGCTGGAAAGCTCCGTACGTGACGATCTGAACAGCCGTGCTACCCGCGTATCTGCTGTCATCAACCCGGTGAAACTCATCATCACCAACTATCCGGAAGGACAAGTGGAGGAACTGGAAGCTATCAACAATCCGGAAGATCCGGAAGCAGGAAGCCACATGATCGAGTTCAGCCGTGAATTATGGATGGAACGCGAAGACTTTATGGAAGACGCGCCCAAGAAATATTTCCGCATGACTCCGGGACAGGAAGTACGCCTCAAAAACGCTTACATCGTAAAATGTACCGGATGCAAGAAGGATGAGAACGGCGTAATCACAGAAGTATATTGTGAATATGACGCGAACACCCGCAGCGGTATGCCGGATGCCAACCGCAAAGTGAAAGGTACGCTCCACTGGGTAAGCTGCAACCACTGCCTGCAAGCAGAAGTACGCCTCTACGACCGTCTGTGGAAAGTAGAAAACCCACGCGACGAACTGGCTGCCATCCGTGAAGCAAAGAACTGCGAAGCTCTGGAAGCAATGAAGGAAATCATCAATCCGGATTCTTTGAAAGTTCTGCCGAATTGCTATATCGAGAAGTTTGCGGCAACCTTGCCTGTGCTCTCATACCTGCAATTCCAACGCATCGGTTATTTCAATATCGACAAAGACTCGACTCCGGAGAAACTTGTATTCAACCGCACGGTAGGATTAAAGGATACCTGGGGCAAAATCAATAAATAAAATTCAGCCCTCACAGGCTACTTAAACATAAAAAGGCAGTGCCAAAAGCCGAATAAGGAATAAATCTATGATATTATTCAGGCACGGATTACACGGATTGCACGGATTTAAAGAGTTCACGTAACTTACAAGCCGCTTCAATCTGTGTAATCCGTGCCTAAACATCTTTTTAGCGCTGCTTTATTCAAATCAAAATAAATCAGAATGGGGAGAAAAAATTCACCGTCCGCAAATAAAGAACTAAACGAGTTAATCGCTCAATATGAAACGGCAAAAGCAGAAAACCGACAACTCTATCTGGACGGAGACCAACTAGCCGACATTGCTGACCGATACGCTGCCGAACGGAAATTCGACGAAGCGCAAGAGGTCATAACTTACGGCCTCCACCTGCATCCCGACAGCACAGATCTACTGGTAGAGCAGGCCTATCTTTATCTTGATACCGGTAAAATACCTCTGGCGAAAAAAGTTGCAGAAAGCATCACAGATGATTATATTACTGATGTAAAAATGCTGAAAGCGGAACTTCTGCTGAACGAAGGACAACTGGAAGCAGCCCGAAGCACATTAGATACCATAGAAGATACGGATGAACTGGAAACAATTATTAACATCATCTATCTCTATATGGATATGGAATACCCCGAAGCCGCCAAGGAATGGTTGGATAAAGGTACCCCCCGATTCGGTAAAAAAGAAGATTTCATAGCTGTCATGGCAGACTATCTCGCAGGCACCAATGAACTCGAAGCCGCATCGACCTATTACAATCAACTGATTGATATGGACCCTTACAATGCCAGTTACTGGGTGGGACTTGCCAAATGCCGCTTTGCAGCTGAAGACAGCGAAAAAGCAATCGAAGCCTGTGACTTTGCACTGGCTGCCGACGAGACGTTTGGAGAAGCCTACGCTTACCGCGGACATTGCTATTTCTATCTGAACAATTCGGATGCCGCCATTGAGAATTATACAAAGGCGATAGAATACAAAGCCTTTCCTCCCGAAATGGGTTACATGTTTTTGGGGATGGCATATTCCAACAAAGGAGCATGGCAAGAAGCAGACGATTGCTACCAACGTGTCATCGACCGTTTTGTAGCAGACGGAGCCGGCAACTCTCCTCTATTGATAGATACTTATACCAACAAAGCTGTAGCCGCCTCCCAACTAGGCAAGCATGAGGAAGCGCATCTGTTATGTAAAAAAGCCAAAAAGATCCAGCCGGATGATCCCGGTATCCATCTGACAGAAGGTAAACTCTACATGAAGGAAGGTCAGAAAAAAAAGGCAGTCAAGGCTTTTGACAAAGCACTGGTGATGGAACCGAGTGCAGAAATGTGGTATTTGGTAGCTTTGGCCTATTCGGACGCAGAGTACTTATATCAAGCCAAACTCTGTTTTGAAGAGTCATACCGGATTGATCCCAACTATGCAGACGTCACAGAGAAACTGAGTATTCTCAGTCTGATGCATAACGAGATAGACGACTTCTTCAAGTACAACAGTGAAAGTGCCCATCCGATCAGCGAGGACATCATTCTGGATCTGCTGTCCAGACCTAACCAAACGGAGGAAGGCGAACAAATGCTCAAAGAAGTCTGGAAGCGCATGAAGAAAGAGAAAGGAAATAAATAATTATATTAATAAACTTTAGCCCAAAAACACATGGAATCAGTAGCTTTTATCCAGTGGTGTCTCGAACATCTGAATTATTGGACAATCACTTTATTAATGACTATAGAAAGCTCCTTCATCCCTTTCCCATCGGAAGTGATCATCCCGCCGGCAGCATACAAAGCAGCTGTCAATGACGAGCTTAATATTTACTTGGTAGTCTTATTTGCCACCATCGGTGCAGATATCGGCGCATTAATCAACTATTATCTGGCCAAATGGCTGGGACGTCCCATTATTTATAAATTTGCCAACAGCCGCATCGGGCACATGTGTCTGATCGACGAAGCCAAAGTACAACATGCCGAATCTTATTTCGACAAGCATGGCGCACTTTCCACCTTCATCGGCCGATTGATTCCGGCAGTTCGCCAACTGATTTCCATACCGGCAGGACTTGCCCGCATGAAAATGCACACCTTCCTGTTGTATACCACTATCGGAGCCGGATTATGGAATACAATCCTCGCCGTAATCGGGTATTACCTCTCGACAGTGCCCGGCATCGAAAGCGAAGAACAACTGATTGCCAAAGTAACAGAATACAGCCACGAAATCGGCTATTGCTTCATCGCAATCGGAATATTCATCGTGGGCTTTCTGGTTTATAAAGGAATGAAGAGAAATAAATAATAAGTATTAGGTAATAAGTATTAAGTATTAACCGAAGCTGCTGTGTTATCAGCTTATCCGCATGGTTTAATACTTAATACTTATTACCTAATACCTATTACCTAAAAATTAAACTGCACTCCTACGCCCAGTACTTCTTTGAATTGCAGGCGTGATCCTTTGCTGCCGTCTTTCTGAACTATTTTGATATCATCGTCATAGACCATATTGGTAGTCAGCGTAGTGGAGAACCATTTGTTGATTGCCATATTAATCTGCACTTCCCAGTTCACATCAATATTCTGAGGTTTATGCAAGTAGTCAGAATACAAGTCCAGACGGGAATATACAGTCATGTTCTTTAAGAATTCATATTTCACCTCTCCTTTCAGATTAGCACCGAAGCTCGACAAAAGATGTTTGCCGGGATCGACACCAAAAGCGCCTTCATCAGACAAACGGTCATTTAGAACAAAGGTGCCGCGCCAAGAGGCAGGAGACAATACAACCGTGAAAATCTTTCCCGGATCATATGTGAATCCCAAACCGGTAGTCAGATATGCCGGAGACATAAATTCGGAGATAGCGACATCCTTATTGACTGAATAGTCGTATCCTGGCGAGAATTGTGTCTGGAAAGTGGTAAATGCACTTGCATACCAGTTTTTGGCGATAGAATACCCATAGTTGGTATTCATATATATTTTATCATTGGCCTTTCTCATGCCATCCTCCCCTGTCTTATTCAAGCCATAAGCCAGTTCAAGACGGTTGTTCCATATATGCTTTCCCTTTTTATAGTTAGCCTGATAAGTACCTTGCAAGTCAAAAGCGACAGAATTGTCACCTCCGGCAGACCAGTTGGTCAAACTAACCTGCGTCAGCTTGAGTCCGGCAAAACCTTCCGTTGTCCAGGGAGAAGTTTGTGTACTATCGGCCGTTTGAGCCGACAAGTGTGCAGCGCCCATACCTAACAGGGCGATGAAGAAAAATCGAATTTTGTCCATGTGGTTAAGGTTTAATGTAAAGTAATAGGTAATAGGTATTAAGTAATAAGTATTAAGTAATACTCCGCATAATTAATGCCAATAATGAAATAAGCGACTTCGGCTAATACTTATTACCTAATACTTATTACTTAATACCTAATACTTATTACCTATTCTTTAACTGCCGCCAATGCCTTCTCATAGTCAGGTTCCTGAGTAATCTCCGGAACAAGTTCCGTATATGCTACTTTGCCGTCTTTGCCGATTACGACTACTGCACGTGCCAGTAAGCCTGCCAACGGTCCGTCTGCCATACGCAGTCCGTAGCTCTCGTCAAAATCAGAGAAACGGAAATCTGACAATGGAATTACGTTTTCGATGCCTTCCGTCGTACAGAAACGTGCGTGGGCAAAAGGAAGGTCTTTGGAGATAGCCAATACTACCGTATCTTTCAGACCTGCTCCCATTTTATTAAATTTGCGTACCGATGTTGCACAGACACTGGTATCCAGGCTTGGAAAAATATTTAGAATCACATTTTTGCCGTTCAGGTCTTTCAGGGAGAAAGAAGACAAATCTGTTTTTACTAACTCAAAGTCAGGAGCGACTTTACCTACTTGTATAAATTCACCGATCAGTTTCACCGGTTGTCCTTTGAAATTTGTTGTTGCCATATTGCATTTACATTTTAAAATTACTTTATAATAAAAACAACTTATCCCCGGAATATGTTCACACGAAAACCTTTTCTAAAATCAATTTGTTATTCCTCCACAAATTCACAGAGTATTCATTTAAAATTAAAGAACGTATGGAAACTGTTTTCAATGAGATCAAACATTCAGTAAAAAACTGGTGGACCTCTCTCCTGTTAGGAATCGTGTATATTATTGTCGCCCTTTGGCTTATGTTCTCACCTCTCAGCAGCTATGTGGCACTTAGCATCGTTTTCAGCATATCGATGCTGATAAGCGGTATTCTCGAAATTATATTCTCCCTCAGCAACCGCAAGGGAGTACCGAGTTGGGGCTGGTATCTGGTAGGAGGAATTATCGACCTTATCTTAGGTATTTACCTGATTGCCTATCCGATGGTCAGCATGGAAGTGATTCCGTTTATCATCGCCTTCTGGCTCATGTTCCGGGGCTTTTCCTCTACCGGCTATTCCATCGACCTCAAACGTTACGGCACCCGCGACTGGGGCTGGTATATGGCCTTCGGTATCCTCGCCATCATCTGTGCTCTCATCATATTATGGCAACCGGCAGTAGGTGCATTGTACGTGGTCTACATGATTTCCTTTACTTTCTTCATCATCGGACTTTTCCGCGTCATGCTTTCGTTCGAATTGAGGAATCTGCATAAAAGAAAATAAAAATCTTTCGGTAGTTACTTCGTATTTTGTTTATCTTTGTAGGCAATTTACACGAATCAATAAACTAAAAAAGAAGAAAAATTATGGCAATGCATACTTGGTTTGAGTGCAAAATCCGTTACGAGAAAACGATGGAAAACGGAATGCAGAAGAAAGTGACTGAACCTTATCTGGTAGATGCACTCAGCTTTACAGAAGCAGAAGCACGTATTATCGAGGAGATGACTCCATTTATAACAGGAGAATTTACAGTATCGGACATTAAACGTGCCAACTATAGCGAACTTTTCCCCAGCGACGAGGAAAGTGCCGACCGCTGGTTTAAGTGCAAACTTATCTTTATCACCCTTGACGAAAAAAGCGGTGCAGAGAAAAAGACTTCTACCCAAGTGCTGGTTCAGGCTGCCGACTTGCGCGACGCAGTGAAGAAGCTGGATGAAGGCATGAAAGGAACGATGGCCGACTACCAGATCGGTATGGTATCCGAGACCCCGTTGATGGATGTATATCCTTACAGTGCCGGACCGAATGACAAACCAGAGTTTGATCCGTCAAAAGCATAAGTAACCATGAGTATTGCTGACAATCTTAAGCAAGTGCTGGCCGAACTCCCACAAGGAGTCCGGCTGGTTGCTGTCTCAAAATTCCATCCCAATGAAGCGATAGAAGAGGCTTATCAGGCGGGACAGCGTATTTTCGGAGAAAGCAAAGTGCAGGAAATGACAGCTAAATACGAAACGTTGCCGAAAGACATCGAATGGCATTTTATCGGGCACTTGCAGACAAACAAGATCAAATACATGATCCCCTACGTAGCGATGATACATGGAATCGATACGTACAAACTGCTGACGGAAGTCAACAAGCAAGCTGCCAAAGCGGGACGTATCGTGAACTGTCTGTTACAGATTCACGTTGCACAGGAAGAGACCAAGTTCGGTTTCAGCCCCGAAGAATGCAAGGATATGCTGCATGCCGGCGAATGGAAAGAACTGTCTCACGTACGCATCTGCGGATTGATGGGAATGGCAAGCAACACCGATGATGTTGAACAAATTAACCAGGAATTTTGTTTACTGAATAGGCTCTTTCAGGAAATAAAAGCAAACTGGTTTGCCGATTCAGATACTTTCCGTGAATTGTCGATGGGTATGTCACATGACTATCACGAAGCAATCGCCGCAGGAAGCACTCTGGTACGGGTAGGAAGCAAGATATTCGGAGAAAGAAACTATTAATCAGTAGCCAACTACTTTAAAAAGATATAATTATGACCGATTTAAAAACTACTTTCGCAGGGCTTTCTCTCAGAAACCCAATCATTATCAGTAGTTCGGGACTGACCAACAGTGCCGGCAAAAATAAGAGACTGGCAGAAGCAGGTGCAGGTGCCATCGTACTGAAATCTCTGTTTGAGGAGCAAATCATGCTGGAAGCGGATCAACTGAAAGATCCCGCTTTTTATCCGGAAGCAAGCGATTATCTGGAAGAATATATCCGTGAACATAAATTAGCTGAATATCTCACCTTAATCAAGGAAAGCAAAAAAGAGTGTAACATCCCCATCATAGCCAGCATCAACTGCTATTCGGATGCGGAATGGATAGACTTTGCCAAACAGATACAGGAAGCCGGTGCCGATGCACTGGAAATCAATATTCTGGCATTGCAATCGGATGTACAATATACGTACGGTTCATTTGAGCAGCGTCATATCGACATCCTGCGTCATATCAAACGGACAGTAAGCATTCCGGTGATTATGAAACTGGGGGACAACCTGACAAATCCTGTAGCTCTGATCGATCAGCTGTACGCTAACGGAGCAGCTGCAGTGGTTCTCTTCAACCGTTTCTACCAGCCGGATATCAATATCGAGAATATGGAACAAATATCCGGTGCAGTATTCAGCACTTCCACCGATCTTGCCACTCCTCTCCGTTGGATTGGAATCGCATCCTCAGTGGTAGACAAAATCGATTATGCAGCCTCCGGTGGTGTTTCCAGTCCGGAAGCAGTAGTAAAAGCAATCCTTGCCGGAGCTACTGCCGTAGAAGTTTGCAGCGCTGTCTATCAGAACACGAACGCATTCATCGGAGAATCCACCCGCTTCTTATCTGCATGGATGGAACGGAAAGGTTTCGAAAGTATTGCTCAGTTCAAAGGAAAACTGAATATTAAAGACGTTCAAGGCATCAATACGTTCGAACGTACGCAATTCCTAAAATATTTCGGTAAGAAAGAAAATTAAGAATGAAGGACTAGAAACAAAGAATAAAAAAGAAGAATGAAGAATCCGCCGGCGCATTTATACTACCGGTAATTCTTCATTCTTCTTTTTTTTAGTTCTTTATTATTTATAACAGATTACTGGCCAACTCACTCAACTGACTGCGTTCGCCTTTCACCAGATTGACATGTGCAAAGATATTCTGGTCTTTCATACGGTCGATCATATATACAAGACCATTGGACTGGCTATCCAGATACGGCTGGTCAATCTGCTGGATATCTCCCGTAAACACCATCTTCGTGCCTTCGCCTGCACGGGTAATAATCGTTTTTATTTCATTCGGAGTCAGGTTCTGCGCTTCGTCAATGATACAGTACATTTCACTCAAACTACGCCCGCGGATAAATGCCAGCGCTTCAATCACCAGTTGCTCGCTCTTCTGCATATCTTCGATACGTTTCACTTCGGTCGAATTAGCGGCAAACTGACGTTTGATCACATTCAGGTTGTCAAACAGCGGTTGCATATATGGAGCAACTTTTTCCTGTGCGTCTCCCGGAAGGAAACCGATATCCTTGTTGGACAACGCCACCACCGGACGTGCCAGCAATACTTGCTTATAATCAGTCAACTTACCTAAAGCTGCCGCTAAAGCCAGCAATGTCTTACCCGTTCCTGCCTTTCCTGTCAATGCCACCAGTTTGACGTTCGGATCGTTCAGTATCTCGAAAGCAAAACTCTGTTCGGCATTGCGAGGTTCAATGCCATAGTTGCGTCCCTTCGTGACGCGGCAGATGGAATGGGTAAAAGGATTGTAGCGTGCCAGTACACTGTTCCGGTCACTCTTCAGAACAAAGCATTCGTTAGGATGAATGACGTCTTTAAAGTCAAATTCACTCAGGTCGATGCCTTCTTTGGAGGAATAGATGCGGTCGATTAATGCCGGATCCACGTTTTCAAAGATCTCATTGGATTTCTCGAATATATCGACATTGGATACTTTATCTGTGATATAGTCTTCGCTGGTAATACCGATGGAACGTGCCTTCATACGCAGATTCACATCCTTGGTCACTAAGATAGCCGGAGTCTTCGGATATTTACCCGCCAGATATTCAACGGCTGCCAATATCAGATGATCGGGTTTCTTCACCGGAAAAGATTCATGAACTTTGGGAGCATCCACATTGCCGGGGACAATGAACAAGCGTCCCAATCCTTCTCCCAGACTCACTCCTTTAGAGAAAAGTTCGTCACTTGTCAGCAAATCCAGTTCCCGGACAAACTCACGGGCATTGAAATTAATCTGCTCGTTTCCTTTCTTGAACTTGTCCAGTTCTTCCAGTACGACAAGGGGGAGATAAATATCATTTTCCTGAAAATTCTTCAAACAATTATAGTCGTGAAGAATAACATTTGTGTCAATTACAAAATTTTTCTTAGTTCCCATGATTTCTTAGATTTTAATGTTGATATTTGCAGTCTCATTCATCAATCCTCCGTTTACAGTTGGAATGATGGTTCTAAAGATAAACAATTTTGCGAGCAATAAAGATTGCCCGGAGTTAAATATTATAAAACATGGATTATCAGAACACTTTAAAGTACTTATATGAAAGTGCACCGATGTTTCAGCAAATAGGTGGTAAAGCATATAAGCCAGGTTTAGAGACAACACACAAATTGGACGAACATTTAGGTCATCCGCATCAAGAATTCAGAACGATACATATCGCCGGGACAAATGGAAAAGGTTCCTGTTCGCATACGATCGCTGCCGTGCTACAAGCCGCGGGCTATAAAGTCGGGTTATTCACTTCCCCGCATCTGATCGATTTCCGCGAGCGTATCCGTATCAACGGTGAAATGATTCCCGAAGAGTATGTGGTCAACTTTGTAGAAGACCACCGTTCCTTTTTCGAACCTCTGCACCCTTCTTTCTTCGAACTTACCACGGCAATGGCATTCCGCTATTTTGCCGATCAGAAGGTAGATGTGGCAGTGATCGAGGTAGGCATGGGCGGACGTCTGGACTGTACCAATATCATCACCCCCGATCTGTGTGTTATTACCAATATCGGTTTCGACCATATGCAATATCTGGGCCACACACTGACTAAAATAGCCAAAGAAAAGGCAGGAATTATCAAAGAAGATGTTCCGGTAGTAGTGGGAAAAGTATCCGGAGCGGTGAAAAGAGTATTTACGATGAAAGCCAAGGCAATGAATACCTTCATCACCTTCTCGGAAGAATTAAAGAGTTTCACCCATGTGCAATATTTGTCATATGATAACCTGAAAGAGTCCAGAGCCGATTTGCAGGAATTATTGGAGGAGGAAATAAAACTTCAGCAGATACAGACGCTTCCAATGAAAATGATGCAATTTGTCTCTCTTATCAACCCGGCTGACGCCATACGTGCGATAGACAGAATCATGGATAAAAGAAAAGACGCAATATCCATTCATAATTCCAGTTTTATGACGGGATTATACTACGAACTGAGCGGTCTCTGTCAAACAGAAAATTGTCTCACAATCCTGGCAGCACTGGATATTTTAAAGAACCTAGGATATGAAATCTGTAATAAAGATTACCATACCGGATTCTCTAATGTATGCGAGATGACCGGTCTGATGGGACGCTGGCAGAAACTCCAAAGCTATCCTGACCTCATCTGCGACACAGGTCACAACGCTGATGGCTTTAAAAGTATTCGCAAGCAATTGAAGTATATACACGAAAAGTTGCATCAGGAATTGCATATTGTATTCGGCATGGTCAGCGACAAGGATATCAGCAGTGTTCTGGAACTGTTGCCGAAAGACGCCACCTACTATTTCACAAAAGCGAGCGTGAAACGTGCAATGCCGGAGGATGAGCTGATGAAAATGGCCTCGGAAGCGGGACTGAAAGGCACCTCCTACCCTACCGTAGTGGATGCCGTGCGGGCAGCAAAAGAAAACTGCCCCCCTAAAGACTTCATCTTCGTGGGAGGCAGCAGTTTTATTGTCGCCGATTTGTTAGCGAACCGCGATACACTCAATCTCCACTAACGCATCCTTCGGCAAAGCCTTTACGGCCACAGCCGAACGTGCCGGAAAAGCTCCGTCAAAATACGTAGCATATACACCGTTCATTCCGGCAAAGAAAGACATATCCTGGAGAAATACAGTCGTTTTTACAATGTTTCCCATTGTCAGCCCTGTTTCTTCCAGGATGTGTTTTATATTCTCCAACGACTGGCGTGCCTGTTCTTCAATTCCTTCCGCCATCTTTCCGGTAGCCGCATCGATAGGCAACTGACCCGATACGAATACCATTCCATTGGCTTCTATCGCCTGACTATAAGGACCGATAGCTCCCGGTGCTTTTTCACTGCAAATTACTTTTTTCATATTTATCTTCTTTTTTCTGTTTACCAATCCTCAAAGGTAGTAAAAAAATGCCTCTCGCAAAACGAATTTTGCAAGAGGCAACCATATTTCTGCTTATTAAAGACTATTCGGCTTTTTCTGTTTTTTCTTCTTCGGCAGATGCTTCAGCAGGAGTTTCTCTCGACACATTCACTGTTACATTTACAGAAGTTGGCTGCGGCTGATATGGCATACGGTTCTTCGGATCTTCACCATACTGATTAGGACCTACCGTACCATCGGCAAACAACATATAGAGACTGAACACCCATCCGATGATAGGAACACAGCAAATGAGTATCAACCAACCGGACTTGTTTAAGTCATGCAACCGCTTCACGCCCTGCGCCAAAGAGAACCATATGGAAGCTATTCCCGCTACGATACCAATCAAGATACCAAACAGGGAACCACCCGCGGAACCGGCAGCCGCACCAAGAAACAAAGTAGCTAAACCGAGAGAATAGGCAACACCAAAAACGATACCACCGATAATACCAGACAGGAAATATTCGATCCTACGAATACGACCGTCAAAAGAAAAAGGAGCTTTGAACATAATTTTATTAAGTTTATGTGAATAAATAGTTGATTGTAATCTTGATATGCTAGCAAAGATATAAAATAAATTAAATAAAGAAAGCTTTTATGCAAAAAAGTATGTATCAATATTGAGTTAACCCCATCCATACATTTAAAGAAAAAAACATGTTTTTTGCCGTCATCCGTCACTTTTAGAGCCAATATATTGATATACAATCACATAGCAGTAATAACAAGCAGTGATGGCAAAGTGATGGTAAAACTTCCCGGCATTTTGCCGTCACTCCGAATCGCAGCTTTGCCGTCACCAGTATCATTCGGTCACTAAAGTACCAGCAAATGCTTTCTGTATTTTATAATTTTACAACCTTATAAAGCCTTCCCCTGTTCGTATGTTTCGAGGGTATCCCTGCTTTTTGCAGTAGCCTTCCAAAGTAATTGACCTTATTGGAAGATAAAGGAATAGTCGATTTCTTCTGCAAATAATTCAATATATCCATTAAATACAGGTATTCTCCTTCCTCATGATCCTCAGCACCTCTAAAGTAACGATAGAACAACTGCACCATTGGCGGAGTCTGCTCAAACTCCTGATTACTTTCCGTCATAACGGCTTCATCTTCATCATCAAACCAGTAACGTTCTCCATGATAAATCTCATACATAGCCTGTGCATACAACTGTCCGTAGTCAATAGGGCGGGTCGTATCAATAGTATCAGTTACTTCTATACAGATAAAACGGCGGCTGCCGGAAGGATCAGTCAGCAAATCCTTCTGATTGCTGGTTCCTATAAACGAAGCATAACGCCGAAGTTCCTGTATGGAATTACCATAAGGCTTACGAAGATTCACCACAGGTTTCTGAAGAATATGTTTGAGAAATCCCTGTTGAGTCAGAGTCACCTGATCAAATTCATCAATATTGATTAGTGCAAAACGGTTCAGATACATTTCCGCATCCCGTTTACGGCCGAAATCGATGCTATCTGTATAGTATCCGCGAAGTTCCGGTGGCATCAGATCCCGACAAAAAGTTGATTTACGGGTACCCTGCGCACCGACCAATAACGGAGATGTGCTGTTCGCATGCTGTTTATCATACCCACGCCAATGAGCTACCATATTGAGAAACCACCGATGAAAAAGCATCATCCAATGTTTATTTTCACAGGGAACTCTGTCTGCCAGTTCTCCAATCCGGTCTTTTCCATCCCAGTTGGGCAAATGAAAAAGAAACTCTTCCAACGGATTATAGACAGATATACGATTGGAATGCAGATACCGATCGATATCCCGATCCCACACAGAAATCCCCTCGCTCTGGGCATCCAGCAAAATACTGTTCTGTATTCTCTTATCTACAGGACGAAAACGGAAAAAGAATGAGCAACGATCCCGGTATTCTACCTCTCCCACCTGTGTGTTATATCGGAATTCATACCGGCGATTCATAAATTCCTCCGTTTGCAAATTAAGATGCTGCTCCTTGGTCAACAAGTCTTTCTTACCGAATCCCTTGCACTCTTTATACACATTGCCTATCATTTCTCTGACCAGCAGCGATTGTTGTTGCCTGTAATAGCGATGAATGGTCCGTCGCACCACTTCTTCCTCCGGAATGCCGGAATGAAAACAATTCTCTGCCAGTCTCACTACTAACGGCTGCAAATCATCATCCCGCTTCCAACCATCTTCCATTTCTTCAAATGTTTTCCTCAAAGCAGCCTCATATAGCACAGCCAACGCATCTTCTGTATCATACCCCGGTACGGCACGACTTAAAGGTGACTTCTCTGCAATCGTCTTCTCCCGATAACTGTTCTCGGCAGGCATTCCGAAAGGTTGGGAAAGATAGAAAGGTACTGCGTCTTCCCGATAAAACAATTCTGGATCATAGCTCAACCGTGAATACTGATCCAAAAGTGGTTCTTTCATCTGAATGTCAAAAGGAAGTTGGGGTTGATAACATTTCACCGCCAACCGGTACGCATGGGCATGAAATATTTCTGCCTCCTCTTGTGTTTGTGGTAATGTCCCATCCGGTCGGGTAAAATAAGTCCATATCTTGACGGTCTTTCCGCTCGATCCCATAAAAGCAAGTTTAGTTTGCGGAAGTTCCGCCGCTTTCTTCTTGACGATCTCTATTTCTGCTTTTCCAGCAAGGGGACCGACACTCAACTCGACAATGCCATTATAAGCCTTCATACGCTTCACTCCATTGACACGTCCGAATGCAACAGCTGGAATTATTTTAGGCAGTTTACCCGAAAGATGGCAAGATTCACCGGGTAAAACATAATGCAAAGCCTCACGAAATCCGGATACCGGACGCGCTTTAATCTCTACTTTTATTTTTTCTACAAACGATTCTAAATTCAATACACTAATTGCTTCTGCGCTTTCTGTTTCTCTTATCTGTGTTATCTTCATTTCTACCTTATTCTATTTTTATATTTATAAACGGTTATGAGTCTCAAAGATAGTCATTAAATATCAGGTAGAAAAGGATTTCAGCAGTATTATTCCAAAATAAAAATTCTACTATTAACTTTACATAATCTCTTTGACTTAATAATAAGACATGGCTCCATTAAGTAGTTTTCAATACTAGATTTATGTATCTTTCTAGTAACAAAAATTCGTTCCACGTACGTGGTCCCATCGGTTCGTGTACGTGATCCCATGGGTTCACATACGTGGTCCGAATGCTTCACGTACATGGAACGAGAACATATACCATACAAAACATATTGGCCAAGCCTTGTCTGCATATTAAGATTACTAGCATTTGCTCTAATACGCGCAGTATAGTCTAGATATAAGCATTCAGTAAACTCTCTTAGTGGTAAGCATCCAACTATCAATAGGATATCTAAACTCTAGATAAAAAGAAAAGTGACGGCAAAATTTTGATTTATTCTGCCGTCACTTTGCCGTCACTGGTTGCCGTAACTCTTAGCTCATTGATTGATAACTGATTAATAGTTGAAGTGACGGATGATGACGAAAATTTAGTTTTAAAACTACAAGTATTAAATATTACCCTTTTACTACTTCTTTAATAAGTCTATTTACTATCCTTTTACACCCTTGTCCATCTCCATAAGGATTAACGGCTTTACTCATCTTTTCATATGCGATACTATCTACAAGAAGAGAAGATACCTCATTTACTATTTTATTATAATCAGTTCCAACAAGTTTCACAGTCCCCGCTTCCAATGCTTCAGGACGTTCTGTCGTCTCTCGCATAACTAAAACTGGTTTTCCTAACCCCGGAGCTTCTTCTTGTATGCCACCACTATCAGTAAGAACAATAGTAGACTTCTCCATTAAATAGACAAAACTCAAATATTCCAACGGTTCAATAAAGAACATATTTCCAAGACATGATAAATCTTCTCCAAAAACTTCATGAATCGGCTTACGTACATTAGGATTCAAATGCATAGGATAAATAAAGTCCACATTAGGATATTTATCTATCAAGGTTTTAATAGCCTTACATATGTTAATAAAACCATCACCAAAGTTCTCACGTCGATGTCCTGTTATCAACACCATTTTCCTACCATCTTCCAAGCGAGTCACATCATATCCTACCTCCTTTAACTTTTCTCTCAATGTTTCATCTAACTCCACTTCTCTTTTAATTTTTTCAACCACCACATATAAGGCATCTATCACCGTATTACCAGTCACAGTAATTCTATTATCTGCGATACCTTCATCAATCAAGTTTTGTCGGCTTAAAACCGTCGGAGAAAAATGAAAACCAGCAATACGTCCCGTCAATTGTCTATTCATTTCTTCTGGCCATGGACTATAGATATTACGTGTACGAAGCCCCGCTTCCACATGTGCTACTGGTATTTGCTGATAAAATGCAGCCAAAGCTGCCGCTGTTGAAGTAGTAGTATCGCCATGTACAAAAACAACATCGGGCTGTGCTTCCTTCAACACATCTCTCATTCCGGTTAACACACGGGCTGTAACATCATACAAATCTTGTCCCTGCTTCATTATATTAAGATCATAGTCCGGTATGATTTCAAATAAGCTTAGTACTTGATCTAACATTTCCCGATGTTGTCCGGTCACACATACGACTGTTTTAAAATACTCAGGATACTTTTGAAATTCTTTCACCAATGGCGCCATCTTTATTGCTTCTGGACGAGTTCCAAATACCAACATTACTTTTTTCATTTTCATATTTTATTCATCATTAACCAATAGGCAAATTTCACAAGGTAAATTTGTCGTTTTATTCTCTTAGGCTCCTTTATTAGCCTGTATGCAAATTCCAAATTGTGCTTTACCCACCATTTAGGTGCTCTTTCAACGCGACCGGTATATACATCAAAACTTCCTCCCAATCCCTGAAATATAGCATCGTGATGTTTCTGAATATCCTCCATCAGCAATTCTTGCTTAGGAGATCCCATAGCAACAAATACCACGTCAGGCTTTACTCTCACAATATCTTCAATCAACGCTTGTTTTTCCTCATCCGTTTTTAGGTAACCATTACGATATCCTAGTATATTTATTCCCTTATATTCTTCTTTTAATTTAGCAACAACATCTTCAATTACCTGCTTCTTAGCACCTATCAAGTAAAAACTCTTTTCTTCGCAATATTTACTAATAATCTTAATCCATAATTCACAACCTGGTATTTTACAAACATCTTTATATCCTTTCCGTTTCAAAGCCATCACTGCACCAGCACCGTCACAATAACCAATATTCCGATTAATAATATAACGAGTTTCCTTTGTAGCATTCAATATTTTCTCAGCATTAATAGCAATAAGAATACCTTTCCTCTCATTTACGTAATTTAATAACTGCGCTTCCGAACTAAAAGGGAAAATTTCCACCCCGTTTACAACAATCTTATGCATCTTAATTTATAACCTTTTAATAATAAATTTATATGTATTATTATCTACTATTCCTTTATCCCAAAAGTTTTAAGCCTTCAATCTTTGTAGGATCGTCAGCTACAGCGTAATTGAGATGTTTTTCGTTGTAACTCTCCCTGCACCTATCCCACACCATTGTCTATTCTTTCTAACTTTGATGGAATAATTACACAAGAACCGATCCAAACACCATCACCACTTTATATTTTAATTTTACTAGACGAGTCTTGCAATTTCATAGGAATATCAATTTTATCAAAATGAGACCCAAGGTATCAACATTTTTCTTCTTATTATAACATTATTAGCTAACCCAGAACTACATTTTGCATTTTAAAATTACATTCTAATCCCGAATTATTTCCGTCCTTTAATTCTCATTTTTAATGTTTAAATCTATAGTTACCTCTCGTATCTAGTAAATTATAATAATTAAAAAAGGATCTTATTTTACAGGATATTTTTCCAAAGAGTATTGTTGAAAAAGACAAATAGTAAACCATTACATAATATATGAGTAAACAAATTATATAAATAATATTTTTGATAAATAAAATCTTAATCAATCAACCTCAATAATTGAGCATACAACTCCCTTCCAACTATTTCTGAAGCATACCGTTGCGCTTTCCTTTTAGCAGCTTCAGTCATTTTTTGCTTTTCAGAACTAGATAAAGATAGATATAATTCAATTTTATTAGAAAGTTCTTCCGCATTTCCCGGAGTAAAAAAGAATCCATTTTCTTTATCTTTGATATAGTCTTTTAATCCACCGATATAACTACCGATCACAGGAACTTCACAAGCCATTGCTTCTAATCCAACTAATCCTAGACTTTCTTCCAAACATGTTGGAAAGATAAATAAATCTAAAGTACAATATATTTCAGGAAGAGAATGATAAGGTATTGGACCTATATATTTAATCAAATTATCAAGATATAAATCTCTTATTTTTTTCATCATTTCTTTTTCTAATGTACCACGACCAGCAATGATAGCAGTATACGAAACTCCCCTTTCTCGCAATATAGATAAAGCATCTATCAATGTATCCCACCCTTTTCCTTTATCTATCCGCGAAATATATCCTATTATAGGAATCTCATTTTTCACTTTCGGCCTCTCTTTATAAAATTCAACACCCACCCCGCCAGAAGAAGATACAAATATCTTATCCCCCTCTAGCTCAGGAAATTCGCATAACAATATCTCCTTAAAAAAAAAGGAAGGTGAAACAATCATCCTTGCATTCCGTAATACAGGACGTGCATATTGCTTCATCTTTCCTGCTATTTTCCCATGAGTCAATACGTCCCCTCCATGCACATTAAAGACTAAGGGAAGTTTTCGAAATAGTAAAGCTAAACGGATAGGGATAATAGGATAGGTAATTGTATGTACATAGACAATATCATGTTTCCGAAACAGTAAAGAAAAAAGTATACTAATATAAAATTTTACGTATTTAAACAGCTTCCTTCCATACTCCCCATCACGCCCTTTAATAACGATTATATTAGTTTTGCCCTCAGTGTTTAACACCTTCATTTGTTCCACAAAAGTTTGTACAAAAGTCCCATACACAGGATCCTTAACAGAAGGATACATATTAGAAATAACCAAAATTTTCATGCAAACTAATACAAACGCAGATTAAACAATAAAATAATAAAAGCCGAGAAAAACAAATATACAGTAGTAAGATATTTGTTTCTATATTCCATTCCAGCTATCATCAATATAAAAAAACATGGCATTATAACATATGAATACCTATATTCAATCATATGACCAGACACAATTAACAGTAAAACATTAAACAGAACGATACTTATTAAAGGATAAAATTGCGTTTTCTTATGCTTAATAAAAAAATATGAACCTAATAATACAAAGATTGAAAAAGAGAATTTCACTATGGAATAAACAAGCATAATCAAATCTTGAGGTGTTGCTACTTGAAAATATTTTGGTATTGGACTTAAAAATGCAAGCAAATACGAAACATACTTAAACAATATGCCATTAGACGAAAATGTTTCTTCGGTATTTAACAAAGCATAATATATCGCTGGGAAATAGTACACCAACAAACTCGTAAAATAAAGGCATAGAACAATTGAAACTATACAAATTACCCCAAAATAACGATTATAGAGATATGGAAACCAATAGTATCCAATGTATATAATTATAAAAAACAAAGATAAATAATAACGAAAAAACCAAGTGGAAGTTATTAACATCCATACTAGTATATGCCATCCAATATTCTTTCTCTCCTTACATTTATATATACTCCAAATAGTAGCCACAGATAAGAACAAAAATAAAGGTTCTTTAAGTCCAGATGCATTCAAATAGACAGATGCCGTATTTAATCCCCATAACAAAGTTATCCATTGAGATTTATATCTATCATACAATAGCATATTAGAAAGATCATACGTCATAATACAAACAATTGTTTGCATCACGCAATTAATAAATATCAACAATATTATCGAATTTTCCAAACTTCCTCCCAAAGTATATACACATTTCAAAAACAACGGATAACCATAATCAGACAAATCATAAAAATAACGTTCTATTACCCTAATAGATTCTATCCAATTCATATCCTTTATTTGAAACGCAATCTGGGAATATAAAACAGAATCGACCGCATTGAATCCAAAAGCACTACTAGTTTTAAATAAAAAGTACCAATGTAAAATATAAGAGAAGATGATTTGATAACTAAAGATAAGCAAAAACAGTTCTTTTACTTTCAACTTTAGCCCTAAATATAAAGAAGAAAAAAAAGAAAATATTGTAAATATCTGCCAACATACAAACTCCCCATTTATTGTATCAGTAACCAAAATTAACCCTATGTATAAAAGAAAGCTAATCAAGAAAGATAACAGAAGGTATTTACTATAATAACTATGTATTATCATTAGTTGGTGCTTATTTCGCAAGTTGAGTATATAATTCACTATAACTATTTATCATTTTATCTACTGTAAAACGTTTAGCGTTTATCCTGCCCTTTTCAATCAATGAATTTCGATAACTTACATTTTTAATTAGAAGCAAAAAACCTTTCCGAATATCATTTATATCATGAGGATCTACATAATATACGGCATCTCCTGCTATCTCAGGAATAGCCCCCATACGACTAGTCAATACTACCCTCCCAGTAACGTTAGCTTCTATTATAGGCATTCCAAATCCTTCATAAAAAGAAGGAAAACTAACAATGTCACATAGTTTATATAATTCAATTATTCTTTTGAAATCAACATCATATTCTGATACATAATTTATTTCATTTTCTTCCAGAAGTCTCTTTTGCTCCTTACTTAGCTTGCCTACAATATATAACACACACTCAATTCCTTGTAATGCTTCAATAACATGAGCTAAGTTTTTACGCATACCAGTACCTATCTGCAAAATTATCGGTTTTTGAGTATTAAAAGTATGTTGCGTATATTCTAATTTGGGATTATAACAATTATAAATTACCAAAGATCTGTTTTCTGAACCAGAATATAATTCTTTCAGTTCTTGCTTAGTATGTTCTGAAATGCAAGTTAATCTATCAGCAAAATACAAAGGGAATGCCATTAACAATTTCTTTCGTATCCATCTTTTTATTACTGATTGAGACATCAATCCTGTCCCAACATCATGCCAAGTTACAACTTTTTTATTTTTCAAAAATGGAATTACATAACAATCAGAAGGAGAGAAAAAGTGATTTATGTCTCCTTGATGTTTCCGTGCATAACATATATTTTTAACTATTTTACTAAAAGAGTTACCCGTCTCTGGAAATATGACTAACTCTAAATCAGGGATTTTAGAAATCAAAATATAAGCAAGTTCCTCTATGCTATTCTCCCCAGATATTTTTTTTCGTAGAAATAACACCTTTTTAACTGTCTTTTCCTTCATATTTATTAATTATTATTGACAATAGTAAATCCTGAAAAGAAACTGGAACGTACAATAGAATAGCTTTCCAAATCCATTCCTTACACGAAGTGGGAAAGTATCTTTTTTTCATATTTTCTTTCTCCGCTTTACAAGATTCTAGAAACTTCACCCTTTCAAGTTTAATCGGTTTTGACAGATAACAAAAACGAATTGCTTTAACATGAATTCTTGCTACATCATGCCTGATCTGCTTCAAATAAGATGAATCCTCAATTTGGAATTTGCCTATAACCAGTTCGAGTTTATTTGAAAATAAGTGATAAGCTAACTCAATCTGCTCATAAGGATGTATTCGATGAGTCAAAGATCCCTCCACTTGCCTATATTTATATTTAGCACCAGACAACAAGCGAATGCTTTTTACATTATATAAATATTGAAGATAAAATATATGATCTTCATGAAAGCGAAACGCTGTATTAAAAGTTATACAATTTTCCCGAATTACGTTTATATTATATAATTTAAGACATGGCCCCCCCGAATGCAACAATCTATGCTCAACAATTCCATTCTTAACATTTTCTCCCAATAAATATATTTCCGGATATATAATATGATTCAATCCTTTGTTTCCAGTACAATCTACATATTCCATTCCTTGCATCTCCAAACAATATTTATCAGGAACACCGTACTTAAAAAAGACTTTCAAATAATCCTTTTCAAGAATATCATCTGAATCAACAAAACACACCCACTCAGTAGAAACCTTCTCCAAAGCAAAATTTCGAGCAGTACTTGGTCCATTATTAGGAAGATGCCATACTGTTACACGTGAGTCTAGCAATGCAAATTTTTCACAAATATCTCTAGAGTTATCTGTACTTCCATCATTAACTAAAAACAAATAGAAATCAGAAAAAGATTGATCCAATATACTGGAAATGCATTGATCCAAATATTGTTCTGCATTATATACAGGAACAATCACAGATAATATTCTCTTTTCAATATCATTTCTCATAACCTCCAAAATAATGAACACATTTTATTTACCAATATCCATTTCGTCTTATAAAATATTTCTCGTTCCCTTCTTTTTAATATTTTCCAACCTATTACATTTATTTCCACACCTAGCCATAATAAAATATCAGCTACTTTCAAATCAAAACATCCCCTCGTTTTGATATAATATTTCATAAAACTTTCCAACATCATTCGTATTCTTGTTTCAGGCACTTTAAAACTTTGTCCCTCCAAATGAGCAATTCTTGATTGAAGCACGCTCTTTATTATATATCCATTTTTTTATTCTCCAAGATAATTCAGTTTATTCTGAATACATAAAAAAATCAGGATCAAATATTCCAACTTCATCTAATACTTTACGAGAAACCATCATACTAGCTCCCGAAACATTTCCTACAGCAATAGGATGAGAGGTATAGGTAAAAGAGGCTGATAAATAAATCTATTACTTATTCCCATCACAAGTACTGCTAACTCTTCTGAGAAAATTCCAGATCTAAAACGATGATAAAAATACACTAGCTTTTAGTTAATATTATACAGGTTCCTTCCGCAAGCCCCAACTTTAGGATGAGTATATAAATAATCAGATAATATTTTTACTGAATTGAGAAGTAAAAGTATATCAGAATTGAGAAGTAGAATATTTCTTCCCTTAATCTTCTTTATACCTTCGTTATTTACTCTACCCAAACCGACCCTTCCTTTTAATCCAACAATAAAAAATTACCATTTTTTTCTAACAATTGCTTTTTGGGGAGGGGGGGGGGAGATATCATTAGAAACATTACTAATAACAATTATTTCAATAGTAAGATCTTTTATTTTATGAAATAAAGAATCTATTGCATTTACTACCAAAGATGTGATGTCATAATTTACAATAATAATCGAAACATCAATATTTGTCATTCTCATCTATTTATACAATTCGTTACTATATTGCTTATTGTGATTTTTTACACTCGTAAAAAATTCAAAATACAATTAATATTTGTTTTAACAAAATTATACATTATTCTACGTTCCGAACTTGTTAATCCTAATAGATAAATACAAATCAAAACATATAATACAGCTAAAGACAAATATAAAGCCAAGCAGCCCAAAGAAAGTTCTTTAGGCAGAGAAAGCCAAGATAAGACTGGAAGTATGCATAGCAAAGGAGGTAATATCGGACAAATTATTTTCTTTAAATAACTAGTAAAAGGCATCTGAATACGAGGACAAACAATCCACACACGAATACATTGAGTAACTAATTCCACAAAAAAATATACTAACATCACATCATTTGGAGAAATATGATATACTTTCAACAAGACATAAGCAATAGGCACAACTGTTAACAAAAAAGTTCCTTCATAAATTTGAAATTTTCGAATATCGCCAGTAGCATGTATAGCACTAATTAATGCTACTTTTAAGGACTCCAACAAACCTATCATTAACATGATTCGCACAAATCCTACCGTATATCCAGGAACTACCCCAAGCCAAATTTTCAATATAGGATCTACACACAACATAATCGGGAAAGTTAGCACCAACATTAAAAAAAAACCATATTTTGATGATGCCACCACCAATGTATGCATATATGACAAATCAAAAGTAGCATAGGACTTTATAATTTGTGGTCTAACTGCCATCTGCATATTCTGCATAAATGTCATTACCGCCGCCTGCACTTGTACTGCAATACCACGAGCAGCATTGGCTACTGGACCAAAAAACAAATTCAAAAGAATATTGATTCCTTGCGTATATCCTACAACTGCTAGGTTTCCATTTACTGTCCAACCAGCATAAATTGAAATTTCTTTAACTAACTGTGGGCTCCAACCAAACAGAATCTTACTCTCTGAAAAATGGCTAGAACAATAACATCCATATAAAAATCGGATAAATATTTGCACGATCAGATATAACACAGCATAAGTGATCAATTTATCTTGTGAAATATATACCAAAAAATAAACAATGCCTAATTTTAAAGCTACCTCAATTACAGAAATATAAGCAAATGCACTCATTCGCTCGTGGGCTACAACTAATGAATTATAAGGTACACTTATTATAGACACAACTGCAGTCAGAATGGAACAATGATATACCCACAAGGCTGCTGTCAGACGTTCAGGAGGTATAACTAGTTTATGATAAACAAACCATAATCCTAGCGTCTCTCCCAATAGAATGATAACAACAGCAAGAATAAGATGTATAAAAACAACCGTAGAGAAGACTTTCCTTAATTCCTTCTTATCGTTTTTTCCTAACGAAAAAGTAATAAAGCGTGAACTGGCTCCCCCTAATGAAGAATTTAAAAATCCTAACATAGAAATCACACCACCCACAACATTATAAATACCAAAGTCCTCTACACCAAGAGTATTCAGAATGATGCGCGAAGTATATAACGTAACTGCCATAATAAGCAGCATACGCATATATAACATTAGGGTATTTTTTGCTATGCGCTTGTTTTTACCAACGGATGTATGCAATATCTATCTATTATTTGTATATCCCACAAAAATCAAGAATAACTTTATCCTTTCGATAAGGAAGACTCGTGAAAAGATCATGTGCAACCATAAACACAACAATATCAGCTTTATCATAAGCCTCCTCATAATCAGTCAACTTAAATACGTTATGTTCTTTCACATTAGGCTCAACTACAAATATAGTGGCATTATTACAATTTTGCATTACTTTTGTCGTGACATACTTTGCTGGCGACTCACGCAAATCATCAATATTAGGCTTAAATGCTAGTCCCATCATGGCAACAATAGGCTTACGATGATTCTTCAATTCATATTCAAGCATTGCGTTTTTTACTTTCTCAGCACACCAGAAAGATTTGTAATTATTGATTTCTCTTGCTTTTCCTATCAACTGAGATTCAGCAGGAAACTCGGCTGTTATAAAATAAGGATCAACTGCAATACAGTGACCACCTACTCCACACCCTGGCTGCAATATATTAACACGAGGATGTTTATTTGCCAAATTAATCAACTCCCACACATTTATATTCGCTTTATCACAAATCATTGATAATTCATTTGCAAAGGCAATCTGAACATCACGAGAAGAGTTTTCTGTAAGTTTACACATTTCCGCAGTTCGAGCATTAGTTTTATGTAACACACCTCTAACAAACTGAGAATAAAAATTAATAGCCTTCTCTGTTGACTCTGGATTTAATCCACCAATAACACGGTCATTATGTATCAATTCATATATTACATTTCCAGGTAATACACGCTCGGGACAATATGCTATATAAATTTGTCCTTCAAGTTCTGGGCGCTCTGCATAAATAATACTCGCCATTAACTCTGTGGTTCCAACTGGTGAAGTTGATTCTATCACATAAAGATCCCCTTCCTTTAAATACGGAATTACGGAACGCGTAGCTGCTTCAACATAAGAAATATCCGGTTCATGATTACCTTTAAAAGGTGTCGGCACTACCATAAAATAAGCATCACAAACTTCAGGTATAGTTGAAGCTCGAAACATACCAGACATAACTACTTCTTTCAATATTTCTTCCATACCTGGTTCAATTATATGAAGTTCTCCTGCATTAGTTTTTTCAACTACTTTTGGATTTATATCAACTCCTAGAATTTGAATACCATTTTTTGCGGCAATAATCGAAGTAGGAAGACCAATATAGCCTAACCCCATAAAACATGCTTTCATTACTAAATATGATTTTTAAAAGTTTTCCTTTAATCCTATATATGTCAATATTTAAATCAGCTTATTCATCTTTATTTTATCCCACCATAAATTCAAGCTAATCCATATCAAGATATCTGCTATCAACATGAGTGTATTATTCACATAGGGCATTAACAATATATTTAGTCCACTAAAAGTACAAGAAATCAATAATATAATTACCATCGATTTCCGTGGAGTGAATCCCATTGCCAAAAACTTATGATGAATATGATTTTTATCTGGCTCAAATGGATTTTTACCATTACGAAAACGAACTAATATAACACGGACCACATCAAATACAGGTACGATCAAAGTACTAAAAGCTATCACAAATGCACCTTCAGTATACGAAATAACATCTACATTATTCTGACTATATTTGATTGCTAAAAAACTCAAGATATACCCCAAAGTCAAACTCCCTGTATCACCCATGAATATTTTACGATCGCGCTCTGCGCTTCCAAAAACATTATAATAGAAAAATGGAACTAGGACCCCAAACGTACTAAAGGCAAACATACTATACAACCATAAGCCCTTACTAATATATAGGAAACCAAAAACCAATAATGCAACACTGCTCAATCCCGAAGCAAGACCATCAATACCGTCAATTAAATTAATTGCATTAGTAATAAATACTACCGTAAATATTGTAAAAGGTATACCAACATAGGATGGAAGAGCATAAATACCGAATAATCCATAAAGATCATTTATCCAAAGACCAGCAATAGGGAACAAACTTGCACATAAAATCTGAATAATAAATTTCTGGTGATAACGAACTCCGACTAAATCGTCAGCTATACCAGTCAGATATAAAAGAACCATCCCACAAACTAGAAGTGTACATTCAGGCAATGCATATATAGCCTGCAATATTGATATATTATACCCCATCAAAGCACGAAGTGCTAAAACGATACAACAAGAAAGCAATATTGTAGGAAAAAAAGCGACACCACCTAGTCGAGGAATGGCATGCTTATGTATTTTTCGTTCATTTGGTACATCAAATAATTTCTTATGTAATGAAATCATCAAAATACGAGGTATAATAAGTCGGGAAACACCTACAGAAATAACAAAAGATATAATAATAAATATTAAATTCATAATTGGTTAAGGTGAATATAACAAAGCATTATACAAAACTATTTTTATCTTATTCCTTTTAAACGATTCCATAAATCGTCACCTATAAATATCCAACTAATCGTGCCTACGATAGCCAAAAACATAAATAGTAATACATATATCTTTAATCCCATCCCTGAAGGATACTGTGGCACAACAGCAGGCTCTAACACTGCAAAAACAGGTTTTTCCTCTTGTACTTTTGCCCTAGCAACTTGCAGTTGACTAGCAACTTGACTATATACTTGATAAGCCAAATTCATATCATTTTGTAAACGTTCCTGTTCTGCTCTTACACTTTGAAGAATTATATCATCATGAGTGTCTATATATAGTGCATATTTTTTTTGTGCTACATAATACTCCTGTTGGCGCTCTTTACAAAGTTTTTCTAAATAGCTACAATCTTCCTTAGCTTTAGAAGTACGATAATTGATAATATATTCTTGCAATTTACACACTACAGAATCTGCAACAACAGCAGTTATTTTAGGATCTTGTAAAGTAACAGAGATATTGGTTATTGCAGTTTTTTGATCAACCAAAGCAGTTATACTCCTTTTAAGTGTAGCAATCTTTTCACTTTCTTCCTTTGTTAGTTCAATAGCACCTCTCTTTACTTTATTATCAATATCTATATTGTTGTCATCTTCAAACAATGACTTAATACTATTGATGATAATACCAGGTAACCCTATCACATAACTCCACCAAGGGGAAGTCTGTTCATCCAAATATGATGCTAAAGTTATATCTTTACTTTTATTCGAAGAAGAGACAGTTATATCTAATAACTCTAAAAGAAAAGGAGTAGAAGAGACTATATCAGAAGAAAGTGACGCATTTAGAGCATCAGAGCCATCTCCTGTTGTAGCTCCACTACCTAAAAAAGAAGCAGCAAGTCCAGCTAATCCATTAGTTCCCTTAGAACTCCCCATCTCTGGAGAAAGAGTCACTTTTACCGTATACTGTTTGGGGATACTCAATGCTACAATAACGCCAATAATCAGTCCTATCCCAGCAACTTTATATATTTTTTTACGAATTACTATAATTTTACACAAGATTTCCACTAAATCAATTTCATCTTTCGAAGAAGTATCTAAATCTGTAGATTGGTTCTTACTCACATGTTGTTCAGACATAATCTTATTTCTTTATCAGATTAGCAATAGAAGCAATCATCATTCCCAAAGAACTGAAGGAAGTAG
>NZ_QTLF01000033.1:2986-51428 GCF_003434395.1 Bacteroides sp. AM23-12 | reverse complement strand
CTTGGGTAAGATTTTATAGATATTGTTTGGAGAGGACTTAGAATTCAGACTGGCACTATGTGAATGCCGCCAACCGTAATGCATATTATTCTCAATTACCTGCGGGAGAGTATGTATTTGAATTACGAGCCACCAATGAGAATGGAGACTGGGGAGAAATGCGGACAATGGAAATCCTTATCGAACCTCCTTTCTGGGCTACCTGGTGGGCATATCTTATTTACACTTTACTAACTGCATCTTTTTTAGGATTGATATGGTGGGAAATACGCCGAAGACTTATGTTGCGTAATCGGAAGTATCTGCAAAAAGGAGAAACAGACAAAGTACACCATATCAAACTACAATTCTTTTCGAATATTACTTCAGATGATGAGAAATTCCTCCAGGATGCCATTGACTGTGTAAACCGACATCTGGATGATCCTGAGTTTGACGTAACTCAATTTGTCAATGAGATGGCAACAAGTCGTACCACACTTCACAAAAAGATGAAATCACTCACAGGACTCAATACAACCAGTTTTGTACGGAGCATTCGTTTGAAAGCAGCCTGCAAAATCATGGATGAGAATAAGAATATCCGCATCTCTGATCTGGCATACAAAGTGGGGTTCAACGATCCTAAATATTTTTCGATCTGTTTCAAGAAAGAATTCGGTATGCAACCTACAGAATACTCGATGAAATCGGCAAAAAACACTTAATTGAATTCTAAAGAAAGAGAGTTGAAAGATGTTCCGAAAAGGTAGAAGGAACATCTTTCAACCTTATCGGGCAATGCCTCCCCCCTTTAATACTGACAGCCGGTTACCTTTGTGACATTAAAACTCTAATGTCTAATTTAAAAAGGTTGGCTTATGAAATCTAATTTTTATGGAAACAGAAAGTCGCTTATAGCGATATGCTTCTGTTCTATTTTTCTTTTCGGAAATCGGATTGTTTGCACCGCGGCAAATCACAACGAGGGTGAGTTTGTCTGGTACAATGGAAAACAAGCGATCACCTATTCCGTATCCAAATCCGTATCTCCTGTGGTGACAATTGCACTGGATATGTTTACCGGTGACATGAAACAAGTGACAGGAGTATTACCTCAAAAAACTCATACAGGAAATACAGCTATTAAAATTGTACAATTGGACAAGAATAGATCTGCACTGAAAGAACTTCTTAAACAGGATGTTCCTGTAGATAGCCTTATGAGTAAAAAGGATGCTTTTTTTATCAAAGTTACCGAAAGCTCCAATGAGAAACAATTGCTGGTGGTAGGCAGTGATGGCAGAGGGACTGCCTACGGAATACTCGAATTGTCCCGTTTAGCCGGTGTGTCTCCATGGGTATGGTGGGGAGACGTCACACCCATAAAGAAAAATCAATTAACATTGCCTGCCGATTATACAACCTTTCAAAACCCCTCAGTAGAGTATCGTGGAATCTTTTTGAATGACGAAGACTGGAGTTTACAACCTTGGAGTTGGAAAAACTTCGAACCGTCTGACACAAAAGGACGAATCGGTGCCCGTACTTATAAAGAGATTTTCAAGCTGCTGATGCGTCTTCGTGCCAACGCCATCTGGCCGGGTATGCACGGAATTACGACTCCTTTCTACTTTGTACCAGGAGCCAAAGAGGCTGCCGATAGCTGCGGTATCGTTATCGGCACTTCTCATTGTGAACCTTTGATGCGTAATAATGTAGGTGAATGGAAAGTCAGCGAACGAGGCGAGTATAATTATATTACGAATCGTGAAAGTGTACAGTCCTATTGGACAGAACGCTTGAAAGAAGCCGGACGCTATGAAAACTTCTATACGATAGGCATGAGAGGTATTCACGACAGCGGTATGGAAGGAGTAAAAACTCTTCAGGAAAAAACCGATGCTTTGCAGCAAGTTATAAATGACCAACGCACCTTATTATCTAAATATGTAAAAAAGGATGTAGCGAAAATCCCACAGGCTTTTGTTCCCTATAAAGAAGTACTTCAGATTATGGAGAACGGTTTACAGGTACCCGATGATATTACACTCATATGGTGTGACGACAATTATGGCTACATGACTCGTCTGAGTGACCAGGAACAGCAAAAACGCAGCGGAGGTGCCGGTGTATATTATCATCTCAGCTATTGGGGACGTCCGCATGACTATATGTGGCTATGCACTACCCAACCGGGGTTGGTCTATAGTGAAATGAAACAAGCCTATGATTGCAATGCCCGTCGTCTGTGGATTGTCAATGTGCATGATTTAAAACCTGCAGCCTATGACCTGGAGCTTTTTCTGGATATGGCATGGGACATCAACTCTGTATCTCCCTCTACCCTCGTACAGCATCAGAAAAATTGGCTTTGCCGCGAATTCGGTACAGAAGCGGGAGAAAAGTTATTGCCGGCCATGCTGGAATTTTATCGTCTGTGCGGTATCCGCAAGCCAGAGTTTATGGGCTGGAACCAAGTAGAACTGGATAAAAAGAAATATATAAAAGGATGGTCTCCAATCAAAAACACAGATTTCAGTCTCACTGAATTCGGTGGAGAACTAGACCGTTATCTGGAATCTTATGAGTCAATAAAAAGAATCCTGTCCGAAGTAGAACCGATCATTCCTCAAGAGAGAAAAGACGCTTTCTTTGCACAAATTAAATATCCTGTATTCGGTGCAGCAGCTATGAGTACTAAAATGCTGGAAGCACAAAGGGCGCGCTGCATTTTTCCGGGAAGTTGTGATACTAACTTGTGGACTCGTGAAAGCCAATTGATGAATGCTTGTGCAAAAAGTATCAAAGCCTATCAGGAAATTCGTGACTTGACAGATTATTATAATCATAAATTAGCCGGTGGTAAATGGAAATATTCCATGTGTTACAATCCACGTGATTTATACGTATTTTATCCGCCTACCCTCCCTATATGGTTAACTGATCAGGAAATTGAGCAATATACTTTTCCTGAAAGTACCAAGTCGCTCCCCCTGAAAGAGGTATCAAAAGACAAATGTATTGTTGCCAATGCTTGCAACTATACCAAAGCAACAGACGGGGTGATCGTCATTCAGTCATTGGGACACAGCATGAACGCTGTATCCCTACCAAAAGGAAAGACAATCACCTTTGATTTTGAAAGTGCATGGGAAGGAGAGGCTATTCTGCGTACAGCCGTCATCCCGACACAGCCGAACGATAAAGGAGATATTCGCTTTAGTGTCAGCATAGATGGTGAAACGCCTCAGATATGTTCCTTTAAAGAAGGTTTTCGTACCGAATCCTGGAAGCAGAATGTTCTTCGCGGACAAGCAGTAAGAAATACCAAGCACAGACTGACAAAAGGAATGCACACTCTATCCATTACTGCTTTAGACAATCATGTATTAATAGACCAATGGATGATTGATTTCAAACCGGAAAGACAGTTTTATGTATTCCCTATAGAACCAACCTATCAATATTAAAGAATGAACCTATATGAAAACATTTATTTTTATAATCTTAAGTTGTTTATTCTCCTTAGCTGTAAATGCACAGACTACGGAAATCCAATATCTGTCGGGAAGCGGATATCAAGACACAAAGACATGGGAGTTTTATTGTTCCGCAGGCATGAACAGTGGCAAATGGAGCAAGATAGAGGTCCCTTCGCAATGGGAATTACAAGGGTTTGGCGAATACACTTACGGACGTTTCTATTTGAATAAGGGAGCTAACCCCAGCGATGAAACCGGGCTATACCGATATCAGTTCAAGGTACCCGCTAAATGGAAAGATATGCAAGTCAGTATTGTTTTTGAAGGAGTAATGACAGATACTGAAGTGAAAATAAACGACATACCGGCAGGCGACATTCACCAAGGCGGTTTCTATCGTTTTAGCTATGACATAACAGATAAACTAAATTTTGGAAAAAAGAATAATCTGGAAGTAAAGGTATGGAAAGAATCTGCCAATAAATCAGTGAATGCCGCCGAACGACGTGCAGACTGGTGGCTCTATGGCGGTATTTATCGGCCCGTATACCTCAAAGCCATGCCCAAAACACATATCGAACGCATCGCAGTAAACGCGATGGCAAATGGAAAACTAGCAACAGAGCTACATCTGAAAAATATTTCCCAAGACTATTCAGTAGCGGCAACAATTACTCCTGTAGATAGTAAGACAAGTATTGGCAGGCAAATCATTTCACTGAACAGTGATGAGATACAAACTATAACTACAGAATGGAAAGGCATTCAGACATGGGACTGTGAAAACCCCAATCTTTACACTTTAAAGCTGGAACTTATCAATCCTCAGAAGCAAATTGTCCACATCCATGAAGAGCGTATCGGATTCCGTACCATTGAGTTCCGCCCCAAGGACGGCATTTATGTCAATGGAACCAAAATTATAGTAAAGGGAACCAACCGTCATAGTTTTCATCCTGATGGCGGACGTACAACAAACCGTGAACTCAGCCTGCAAGATGCCTTATTAATTAAAGAAATGAATATGAATGCCGTACGTTCTCATTATCCTCCCGACAAACATTTCCTGGAAATATGTGACTCGCTTGGTATATTCTATCTGAACGAACTTGCCGGCTGGCAGAATAGCTATGACACGGAAACAGGATTAAAATTACTGTCTGAGATGATAAACCGTGATGTAAACCATCCCTGTATCTTTATGTGGAGTAATGGAAACGAAGGAGGATGGAATAAAAATATAGATGCCCACTTTGCAGATTATGATCCGCAGAAACGTCATGTCATCCATCCGTGGGCTGATTTCAACGGGCTTGATACTCATCACTATCCAGCTTATCAAACAGGTCCTTACCGCTTGGCAAACGGATATAATGTATTTATGCCTACCGAATTTCTACATGGACTTTATGATCGCGGACAAGGAGCCGGCCTGGATGATTTTTGGGATAGCTATAAGTCTAATCCCTTATTTGCAGGAGGATTTTTATGGACATACGTTGATGAAGCCGTTAAAAGGACCGACCAAGGAGGGCGTCTGGACTCGGATGGTCCTAACGGTCCGGATGGCATTGTAGGCCCCAGACGGGAAAAAGAAGGAAGTTTTTATACCGTCCGTGAAGTCTGGGCACCTATACAATTCCAGAACCTCTTTATCACCCCATCTTTTAAAGGAGATTTCATGATAAGTAACAACTATCTTTTTACGAATCTGAAAGAGTGCAGTATGAAATATCGAGTCTATTCCCTTTCATCACCTTTAAAGAAGGGGACACAAACGCTGCTTTCCGAAGGTACAGTGCCCCTTCCGGATATTGCTCCGGGTGAAACCGGCAAGGTACATATGAAATTACCTGCTATTTTTTTCCAAGGGGATGTGCTGGAACTGGAAGCTTATGATAAACAGGGGCATTCTATCTGCAATTGGACTTGGCCAATTAAATATGCCAATGAATATTTTGCAACGCAATATAATAAACATATTAGTACTTCATCCGCAAGTATTAAAAAGCAGAATGGAGAGGTCACTTTGTTTGCTAATGGTATCTCTGCCACCTTTAGAAATGGGATACTTATCGAAATAAAACAGAAGGATGAAATCATCCCGTTAAATAACGGTCCATTACCTGTCGGTATGAAAGCTAATTTTAAAGAAGGCTATGAGTACATGCAAGGTAATGACGCCTGTTACATTGCCAAATATGAAGGAGGAATAGATTCAATTGTCTGGCGTATGTCCGGAGACGGATTATTAGGTATGGAAGCTGTACTGCTGAATGATCCTAAAGGTCACGGTTTTGAGGGAGCCTTCTTTGATAAGAAAATATATAATCTCGGACTCACTTTCTCTTTTCCGGAAAAAGAAGTGAAAGGCATGAAATGGATGGGACGTGGCCCTTACCGTGTATGGAAGAATCGTATAAAAGGTACCAATTATGGCATTTGGGAGAAAGAATACAATAATACCATAACCGGTGAAAGTTTTGATCATTTAATCTATCCGGAATTCAAAGGTTACCATGCCAATGTTTATTGGGCAACATTAGAATCAGATCGCGTACCTTTCACTGTTTACTCTGAAAGTGATGGCTTGTTCTTCCGTGTATTTACTCCGCTGGAACCTGTCCATCGACGTAATGGTGAAAACACAATGTGGGAATTCCCGGAAGGTGACATCTCTTTTCTTTATGATATTCCCGCCATGCGTTCCGGAAAATCCATTCCTGAACTTGGTCCCCACAGTCAGCCAAGCAGTATTCGCATTAAAAAAGGGGATGACGGTTTTAAAATGAAATTATGGTTTGATTTTCGAGTGGAAAAGATGTAATAAGTTAATAAAGTAGGTAGTGAAAATGAAGAGCGGGACATTTTTTAATTGTAGTCTCTGCTCTTCATTTTTTTATTCCATATTCTGAATTAGTTCAAAGAATCCATTTTTCCAGCCAAAACCCAACAATATTATAAAAGAAAGTACTATCTTTGCACCCAAGTTAAACTATATACTTACCGCAATGAGAATTTCTAAGTAAGACAACACTTCTAGTAAACATCACTTTTCATCCATGCTTTTTCTTTATCGTTAAGCATCACGAAATTCGTGTTGTTTAGCCAGTATTGTGTTTGTCGTTCCCTTGTCCCGTGATTATCCTCACCCAGTTTTCAACCTCAAACCCAATAGACCATCATGCCTATTAGTATTCAACAAATCAGCTATATCCATCCGGATAAAGAAGTATTATTCAGTGACCTTAACTTTGCCATCAGTAAAGGGCAGAAGTTAGGATTAGTCGGCAATAACGGCTGTGGCAAATCTACCCTGCTGCAAATTATTGCCGGACAATTAACACCCTCTTCCGGCGTCATCGTCCGACCGGACGACCTCTATTATATTCCCCAACATTTCGGGCAATATGATTCGTTGACCATCGCGCAAGCCTTACAGATAGACCATAAGCAGAAAGCACTACATGCTATCCTTGCGGGAGATGCCTCAATAGAAAATTTCAGCATATTGAACGACGACTGGAATATAGAAGAACGTTCCGTCGCCGCCCTCGATTCGTGGGGATTGGGCCAATTCCCACTATCCTACCCGATGAATCTGCTCAGCGGAGGAGAAAAGACACGTGTATTCCTCGCAGGTATGGACATTCATAATCCGTCTGTCATACTGATGGATGAACCGACCAATCATCTCGATTCGTCAGGCAGACAACGTCTGTATGACTGGGTGGAAAAATGGCGTTCCACGCTGTTGGTAGTAAGCCATGACCGTACACTGCTGAATCTTCTTCCCGAAATATGTGAACTGGAAAAGCATCAGATCAGCTATTACGGTGGAAACTATGAATTTTACAAAGAACAAAAAACACTGATGCAAGAAGCCCTGCAACAACGCATCGAAGAAAAAGAGAAAGCGCTCCGCACTGCCCGCAAGGTAGCCCGCGAAACAGCTGAACGGAGGGATAAACAAAATGTACGTGGTGAAAAAAGAAATCTGAAAAAAGGTGTCCCGCGTATTGTACTGAACGGTTTGCAAAGCAAATCGGAAAAGAGTACTGCCAAACTAAGCGGTGCACATCAGGAAAAAACCGAGAAGTTAACTGACGAGCGTAACCAACTCCGAAGCTCACTCTCGCCGACAGCCGCACTAAAGACTGACTTTAACAGTCCCGGACTTCATACCGGTAAAATACTGGTTACGGCAAAAGAGATTAACTTCGGTTATCATCCCGATCAGCCACAACTTTGGCGAGCCCCTCTCAGCTTTCAGTTGAAAAGCGGAGACCGCCTTCGTATAGAAGGAGGCAATGGCAGCGGAAAAACAACTCTGCTGAAAATCATAACCGGACAACTCCAACCACTGAAAGGCACGCTCATACAGGCAAATTTCACCTATGTATATCTGAATCAGGAATATTCGATCATCAATGATCGAAACAGTATTTTGGAACAAGCCTATGCCTTCAATGGCCGCAACCTGCCGGAGCACGAAATAAAGATTATTCTAAACCGATATTTATTTCCGGCTTCCGAATGGGATAAATCTTGCCGGAAGCTAAGCGGCGGAGAGAAAATGAGACTTGCCTTTTGTTGCCTGATGATCAGTAATAATATGCCCGATATGTTTATACTGGACGAACCGACCAATAACCTGGATATACAAAGCATCGAAATTATTACTGCTACCATCAAAAACTATGCAGGTACTGTGATAGCCATCTCACACGATAATTATTTCATTCAAGAGATTGGAGTGGAACAAAGTATATTTTTAAGTTAATCATATTTTATCCGGTAAACCCTACATATATCGATACAGTTTTTATAACTTCGCAGCGCGAAGAAAATAGAAAAATATAAAATGAATCAAACAGCTGAATCCCTGTGGTTTGTCTTTTACAAAGATGAACTACTGCTTGAAAAGGAGGGGAACGGTACATTTGCCATTCCCTACGGAGAAATTCCTCCTATCCTTATCAAAGACAAGACTACAGTACACAATATCACCACACTGGAAGGAAGAAACTGCAAAGCCTATTCCGTATCCCAACCTATTGAAGAGACAGAACAATATGCAATGATAGGGCTTCGCGCTTCTTACGAATACCTCCCGCTGGGACATTACCAGGCAGCAGGCAAAGCCCACGAAATACTGCATTGGGACAGAAACAGTCTGTTCTGCTCGGCTTGCGGCACTCCGATGGAACAAAAAGAATCCATCATGAAACGCTGTCCGAGTTGTGGCCGTGAAGTGTATCCGGCTATCTCGACAGCCGTCCTTGTTTTAGTGCGCAAAGGCGACTCCATACTTCTCGTTCATGCCCGCAACTTTAAAGGCAGATTCAACAGCCTTGTAGCCGGATTCCTCGAAACAGGCGAAACACTGGAAGAATGTGTAGCCCGCGAAGTGAAAGAGGAAACCGGACTGGACGTGAAGAACATCACTTATTTCGGCAACCAGCCCTGGCCCTACCCCAGCGGATTAATGGTAGGATTCATTGCCGATTATGCCGGAGGAGAAATCAAATTGCAAGAAGAGGAATTAAGCTCCGGTGATTTCTATACAAGAGATAATTTGCCGGAACTTCCACGAAAACTGAGCCTGGCACGGAAAATGATCGACTGGTGGCTGGAATGCTCCCATAAATAAACAGACATGGAGAACATCATCAAAGGAATCCGCCGATATTATCCGGTATCTGACAGCTCACTGGAAATGCTTTTCAGCCACATGAAAAAGCTGGAATTGCCAAAGAAACACTTACTGATACACGGCGGAGTATCAGATCGTCACGTCTACTTTATTGAGAAAGGATTTTGCCGCTCCTATTGCCTGCGTGACGGTGAAGAAATCACGATCTGGTTCTCACGCGAAGGCGATATCACTTTTGCGATGAAAGACTTATACCACAACCAACCGGGATACGAATATGTAGAATTACTGGAAGATTGTGAACTATATGCCATACGCATTGATGAATTAAATCAGATTTATGAAACAAATATCGAAATTGCCAACTGGGGACGCATTATCCATCAGGAATGTCTGCTCTACATGGACATACACCACATAAACCGACTATACCTACCAGCCAAAGAACGCTACGAACAACTTCTACGCGAACAGCCGGATGTAATTCACCGTGCCCAACTGGGATATATAGCTTCCTTTCTTGGGATGACTCCACAACATTTAAGCCGCCTGCGCTCCGAATCCTGAGTTCTTTTTAATCTATGTGAATTTTTATATCACAGAAAAACTGTACTTTTACAGCCGAATACAAAAAAGAAACAGATAAACGTCGTGATCAACACATTAACATCTTTACGAATATTCTTTGCCTTGATGGTATTCGGAGCACATTGTTATGTACTGGATACAAGTTTCGATGCCCACTTCTTTAAAGAAGGATTTGTCGGAGTCAGTTTCTTTTTTGTCCTCAGCGGGTTTATTATTGCCTACAATTATCAGGAAAAACTACTGACAAAAACGACTACTAAACGCACGTTCTGGGTAGCACGTATTGCCCGCATTTATCCCCTGCATCTACTTACACTATTAATTGCCGCATGTATAGGAGGATATGTTCAATATAGCGATACGACGGACTGGATCAAACACTTTGTCGCCTCTACCTTTCTGTTACAGCCCTTCTTCCCCTCTGCCGATTATTTTTTCTCTTTCAACAGTCCTTCATGGAGCTTGGGGTGCGAACAGTTATTTTATTTCTGCTTTCCTTTCGTGATTCCTTTCTTAAACAGCAGGCGAAAACTATTGGTTGTACTCTCAATCTGTCTTCCGGTCATGCTGGCAGGTATGTATCTGACTGCCGACGAACAAATCAAAGCATATTGGTATGTCAATCCCATCACCCGCCTGCCAGACTTTTTTGTGGGAGTATTGCTTTATCAGATCTATCAGTCATTACACAATAAAAAGATTTCTTCCTCCACGGGAACATTGTTGGAAGTAGCATCCGTCGCTTTATTTCTTCTTTTTTATCTTTGTGCCGCAGATATACCTAAAGTATACCGTTATTCTTGCTATTACTGGTTACCTGTTTCTCTGATGATACTCATCTTTGCCTTCCAGAAGGGAGGTATATCCCGGCTATTATCCAATCGGTTTCTGATAATAGGTGGAGAAATCAGCTATAGTTTCTACCTGATACATTTGTTTATTATACTCACATATACGAAAATGGCAGCGCTCTATCAATGGCAGGTGTCATGGATGATCAGTGTTCCCCTCATTTTCGGTATCACCATTATACTTAGTTTACTTTCTTACTATTATTTCGAAAAGCCCGCCAATAAATGGGTAAAACGAATACTAACTAAAAAACAATCATAAATCAAACCCATGGAATTATTAAAAAAGACACCACGAATTGAAGTAGTAGATGCCCTCAGAGGATTTGCAGTTATGGCCATCCTCCTGGTACATAATCTGGAACATTTCATTTTCCCTGTTTATCCGGAGAGTTCTCCCGAATGGCTTAGCATTTTAGATGCCGGAGTGTTTAATGCAGTATTTTCACTGTTCGCCGGAAAATCTTATGCCATATTCGCACTGCTTTTCGGATTTACTTTCTATATCCAATCACATAATCAGCAGTTGAAAGGAAAAGATTTCGGCTACCGTTTTTTATGGAGACTGGTTTTACTTGCCGGTTTTGCCACTCTTAACGCGGCTTTCTTTCCGGCTGGAGATGTTTTGCTTCTGTTTGTTGTTGTCGGTATCATATTATTTATTGTACGCAAATGGAGCGATAAGGCTATTTTAATCACTGCTATCTTATTTTCATTACAGCCTATTGAATGGTTCCATTATATAATGAGTCTGTTCAATCCTGCCTATACCCTGCCCGATCTGAATGTCGGAGCCATGTATAGCGAAGTGGCAGATTACACCAAAAACGGAACTTTTTGGGAATTCCTCATTGGCAACGTCACATTAGGACAGAAAGCAAGCTTGTTCTGGGCCATTGGTGCCGGACGTTTCTTGCAGACTGCCGGACTTTTCCTGTTCGGTCTGTACATCGGACGCAAAGAACTGTTCATCACTTCCGAGTCTCATCTGAAATTCTGGACCAAAGCACTAATCATTGCAGCTATCAGTTTCGCTCCGCTTTACTCTTTGAAAGAGCAGATCATGCAAAGTGACAGCAGCCTGATTCAACAGACCGTAGGGACAGCTTTCGATATGTGGCAGAAATTCGCATTTACCATCGTACTGATTGCTTCCTTCATCTTACTTTATCAGAAGGCTAAGTTCCAGAAAACCGTTTCCAACCTGCGCTTTTACGGAAAAATGAGTCTGACTAACTACATCACACAATCTATTATGGGAGCTATCATCTACTTCCCATTCGGATTTTATCTGGCTCCCTATTGCGGATATACGCTCAGTCTGATTATCGGAATCATTCTGTTCCTATTACAGGTACAGTTCTGTAAATGGTGGCTGTCGAAGCACAAACAAGGACCATTGGAAACCATCTGGCACAAATGGACTTGGTTGGGAGCTAAGAAATAATGAAGAAAGCAGGCCACGAAGTACACACAAACTACAAACGAACAACTTATGAAAATGAAACGTTACGTATCACTCTAAAGCATCAACAAAACCGTGTATCCCCGTAGCCTGCATGTTTAAATTGAGATGATTTAGATAGAACAAGATTTCCATAAGAAGGATTAGAAAGGGAACTTAAAGAATGCAAAGGAAATGAAAGACCGATGAAAAGGCGGTTACATAAAAGAAACGCCTCCATAATCTTCGAGACTATGGAGGCGTTATTTATTGTTTCTCTATTCTGAAATATCAGAAGAAGAACGGAATCAAATACCTAATGACTTCTTCACTGCTTCAATCTTTTCCATTGCAGCAGCATCAGCAGAAGCGAAACAGTTGCGACAACCCATTTCTCCTTGTACTTCCATATAGAATTTGATCTTCGGCTCTGTTCCTGACGGGCGAACTGAAACTTTGCTTCCATCTTCAGTGAAGTATTGGAGCACATTAGATGTTTCCGGCATATCAAGGTCAGTCACCTTGCCTTCTGCATCTGTCTGTTTCAGCGTCTTATAGTCTTTGCTCAAAATCACCTTGGAGCCACCCAGTTCTTTCGGAGGATTAGCACGGAAGTTTTCCATCATAGCTTTGATTTCTTCAGCACCGCTCTTGCCCGGTTTCACTACGTTCACTGTGAATTCTTTGGAGAATCCATATTCTACGTAGATATCCAGCAACAACTGGTACAATGACTTGCCGTTATCTTTTGCCCAAGCAGCTACTTCTGCAATCAGACAGCAAGCTGATACGGCATCTTTATCACGTACGAAGTCTTCGGCAAGGAAGCCGTAGCTCTCTTCACCACCACCGATATATTTCTTTTTGCCTTCACGCAGACGGATTTCACGCGCGATCCATTTGAATCCGGTGTAGCAGTCGAGCATTTCGATGTTATTCTTATCAGCAATCTTCTTGATAAGTTCGGTAGTAACGATAGTCTTCACACAGAACTCATTACCCTTAATCTTACCTAACTGTTTGTACTGAGTCAGAATATAGTAAAGATACATCATACAAGTCTGGTTACCGTTGATCAGTACCCATTCACCCTTGTCGTCCTTACAGGCGATACCTACACGGTCAGCATCCGGATCGGAAGCCATCACAAGGTCGGCATCAATTTCTTTAGCCAGATTGACAGCCATAGAAAGCGCTTCGGCATTTTCCGGATTCGGAGATATTACTGTCGGGAAGTTACCGTCTTTGATCATCTGTTCGGGAACAGTAAATACATTTTCGAATCCCCACATCTTCAAAGCGCGCGGAATCAGCATCATACCTGTACCGTGAATCGGAGTATAAACGATCTTCATATCCTTATGACGGGCGATAGCTTCCGGATCAATAGAAACTGTCTTCACCATATCAAGGTAAATCTTGTCAATATCTTCACCGATGATCTGAATCAGATCCGGGTTCCCCTTGAACTTGATATCAGCAGCGGAAGCGATATTATTCACTTCATCAATGATACCAGCATCGTGCGGAGCCAGTACTTGCGCACCATCATCCCAGTATGCTTTGTAACCGTTGTATTCTTTCGGATTGTGAGAAGCAGTCAGGATAATACCGCTCTGGCAACCGAGGTGACGGATTGCGAAAGACATTTCCGGAGTCGGACGCATATCATCAAACAGATATACTTTGATTCCATTAGCTGAGAAAATGTTGGCTGAAGTTTCAGCGAACAGACGGCTGTTGTTACGACAGTCGTGCCCAACCACTACAGAAATCTGAGGCAGATCTTTGAAGTTCTTCTTCAGATAGTTGGAAAGCCCCTGTGTAGCAGCACCTACCGTATAGATATTCATGCGGTTGCTACCTACTCCCATGATACCACGCAAACCACCCGTTCCAAATTCAAGATCTTTGTAGAATGCTTCGATCAATTCTGTTTTATCTTCGTTCTCCAACATGCGTTTCACTTCAGCCTGAGTTTCGGCATCATAAGCCGGGGTCAGCCATTTTTCGGCTTTCTCAGTGACCTGCTTGATAAGTTCCTGATTTTCCATTTCGATTATTGTTTATTGGTTAATGATTATTTCTCTATTCTCTGTCAATCCTTGAATATATGCCAAGTCTTGAGCACACAAATGTAAAAGAATAAGTTTATAAATCCTAGTTATTTAATGAATAATTGACAACTATTTCACCAAATATCTCTCTCCTGTCTGCTTCACATATTCCTCCAGAAACTCCTTCGGATATCCCGGACGAATGACACCGGCAGGCTGTCCGATAGAATTCCGTTCAAACTGTCCGTCCTTCACGCGCTTCACTACTCCGTCGTTGTACTTCACAATCAGGAAAGTGCCCAGTTGCTTCCAAGTATCAAAAGTACTCTGAGCGGTCATATTGGTATAGTTAGTCAGGAAAGCGATTGCGGCATTCTTATCTTTTGCCAGCAATTTGGCTGCCATTTCTTCAATACCTTCCTGCGCATTATTAAAAGTCGTTTCCATCTCTTTCTGAGTTGCACGCACGTCACCGATCATCAGATCATAACGCGGATAGACCATATTAGACACCCAGTTGAAAATCCAGAAAGCGGAATTCCAGGAGAACGTGATGTAGTCTGCGCCATCTACACGTGTATAGCACAACGGGGCTTTCGTCGTACAGCAATAAACAGGAGTAAATACGGCCATATTCGCATCATCCACTCCAAACCAAAGAACGCCACCTATGGGGTCCGGCTTGTTGGCACGCATTTGTGCAACAAATACGAAGCCACTTTGTTGAGTCGAAATCGGACGTTCGTTAAAATACTCCTTATCACCTACCTTGAAATTCAGTGGAGAAAGGCGATACGGGGTTTTATAAGGACCGGCACCGAAATCATTGGAAATATCAAGCGGTGTTCCTTCGTAGTGGTCACGCATCATATCTTTCACATCCTGTACGGAAAGTTTACGGTTCGGCTTTACGAAAAGAGGCATCGGAGTATCTGTCTTTCCTTCTATATAAGGAAGATAGTCATTCCCATGATCAGTAAATTTATTGAAATAGCTCCACACACGGGCTTCGCAGAAACGACGGGCACCGAAATCAAGTGGCGCATAAGCCTCAGCAAAGCTGAAATCCTTGTTCACACCATTGAAGTAACCTTTCTCGCGAGCGAAGGAAATCACATCCGGAGAAGTGATACAGTTTTCTTTGTCGTTCATGTCAAACTGATGGATACGGGATTGATTGGCATGAGCCGAGATACAATCATCCGGTACACGTACAGCCACCCAGACAGCACCACGTACCCCCGGTCCCTTACCGATCATTTCCATAATCCAGATTTCATTCGGATCGGCAATCGTAAACGATTCACCTCCACTATAATAGCCATATTGCTGTACCAAGTCAGTCATGATACGGATCGCTTCGCGGGCAGAACGTGAACGTTGCAATCCGATATAAATCAGACTTCCGTAGTCGATGATTCCGGTAGAATCTGCCAGTTCCGGACGTCCACCGAAGGTGGTTTCACCGATAGTCACTTGAAATTCATTCATATTGCCAGTCACATTATAAGTCTGGCGTGCCTGTTCGATTTCGCCCAGATACTTACCCGTATCCCATTCATAGACTTTCAACATAGTCCCTTTGGGATATGTAGCAGCCGGATAATGATAAAGCTCACCGAACAGACCATACGAATCGGCTGAATAGGAAACAATAGTCGAACCGTCAGTCGAGGCATTTTTGCCGACAATCAGATTCGTACAAGCGAAAGAATTCGCCAGAGCCGCCAAAGACAGGACAGCAGATAGAATGATTCTTTTCTTCATATATAATACATTTTAATAGTTTACCAAACAAAAGTTTCCTTCGAAACGGTCTGATTTCCACAAGCATCCGTGACAGTCATTTCTACGGTATGCTTGCCGCCTTTCTTCACATGTTTCGGGTCAAGCACACATTCCCAGTAAGACTTTACAATATTGGGACGACCGAAAAGTGCATATTCACCGTCAATCGTTCCCCGATAAGAAGCGATGCCTGCTCCTTCATCTTTCAGCCGATAGACAATCTTTCCGTTTCGTGCCCACAGGTTCTTGTTAACAGGTATAATTTCCGGAGGAACAGTGTCCAAAGCAACCGTATATGTGCCCAGTTCACGAATAGATGCTTTCATAAATCCATCTTCGTACTTCCCTCCTACGCTGTATTTAGTCCCTTTAGGGGTCACTCGCGCCACGTAATATTTCGTAGTGTCCGCCACCGGTTTGCGCCGCAATCCGATTCGCAGTTCACAGCTTGCATGTAGCGGGACCGGCTTATCATTCAACTGATAGGTAAATGCAACCGCTCCGCTATCCGCTTTTACCTGATATTGAAGAGGTACATTATCATATAGCATCCCTTTCGGAACAATCAGACTCAAGCCCGGTTCCTGCAGATAATTCGTCTTATCCCAGGCAAAGAAATATTTCTCCCGATGATTCAACGGTTCAACCGGCTGTTTCTTGCCACGTACCGTAAAGTGATAGCGGGAAGTATTGCCAAAAGCATCTTTCAGTGTATATTGAAACTGATAATCCCGTTCTTCGTCAATCGTTACCAAGCCACGGTTATCATTCGAGGCTTTCAACAACCGTAATGTATTTCCGGGATCAATAAAGGATTTCATGTACTGCCCATACGTCCAGGAGTTTATCATTCGGTTTTCTTCCTGCGAAAAGCGGTCTACGGTACTACGGAACACTTCGGCACCATCTACCGTAAGCACTACGGAATACACTCCATAATGATTATTTACCCCGTCCATGTAGTCATACGCTTTGATACCTGTGCCGATTACCCCCCATGCTTCCACCGGATGTTCACTGTTCGGCAGAATCGTTTTATTTTCCTGACTTCCACTGACCACTCCTTTGCCAAGCTGCGGAAAAAGCATGATACCATCCGCTTTCGGGGCACGTGTATCTTTCAGATTCTTTTTAAAGAAAGGCATAGGGTCGATATAGTCTCCCGTCTCCGTCTCGAATACATCCAAATGAAGATGTGGTCCGAATGAGTATCCGGTATTCCCGCTCAACGCAATCCGCTGTCCGGCTTTCACCGGATATTCATCGGGTTCGGGGATGATTTCTACTTCCCAGTTCTCATTTTCATATTGAAGTTTCTTTACCCTTTCGGCAATGGGAGACAGAAAAGCGCTCAAATGGCGGTTGATAGTGGAATAGCCGTTGTGATAGCAGACGTCAAGCACATACCCCGAACCATTGGTGACACGTATACGTGAGATATACCCGTCAGCAAGTGCCCGAACCGGTTTGCCGATTGTTCCTCCCGTCTTAAAATCTAATCCGCCATGAAAGTGATTGGAACGAATTTCTCCGAAGTTTCCACTCAATGTAAGGGGAAAGTCGAAAGGTGGCACAAAGGCAGCCTGCTTTTTTTCCTGTGCATACCCCTCCACGCAACAGGCCAATAATAAAGCAGCAATATATCTTTTCATTATCTTCTTCACTTTTTTACTCCTGCAAATGTACATTATTCCAACTAGATTACGAAATATCCGGGAAGAATGATAGCAGATGAACCTAGTTAATAATTCCTTTTATTATTATATTCGCAACTAAACTGTAATCATTATATTATTAATATTATTACTTTTGCGGCTGTTTTTAATAATAATTAAAAGTAAAAGGACTTAATGAGAATGTATGTAAAGGTAATGGCAGCGGTCATTGCATGTATATTGCTGAGTGGAGAAGCGTACTCAGCACTTGCAACTACCCCTGCTACAGAAAATCTGAGTTGGTTCAAAAAGAAAAAGAAAAAAAATTCAGAAGAAGAGAGAGTAAAAAGCGACTACGAGAAATTAGTGGAAGGCAGCAGTGTTAAAAAAGGGATGTTTGCCGTTTATCAAAAAAAGAACGATTATTATTTTGAGGTTCCCACATCATTGCTAGGGCGCGATTTACTTGTTGTCAACAAGTTACAACGAGTACCGGCTGAATTGAACGATGCTGGAGTAAACCGGGGTGTAAATTATGAAAATCAAATGATTTGCATGGAATGGGACAAAGCAACCGGGAAACTGATGTTCCGCCAACAACGCCCGTTACCTCTGGCTCCTCAGACGGATGCTATTTTCCGTTCGGTTAAGGACAATTTTATATCACCGCTTATTGCCGCATTCAAGATAGAGGCTGTCAATCAGGACTCTACAGCATTGGTGATCAAGATCAACGACATCTATGATGGTACGGAAACCAGCATTAATAATGTATTTACCAATATCAATCTGGGAACATCGGCTATTAAAAATCTATCACGTATCTTATCCGTGAAATCCTTTCCGAACAATGTAGTTGCCACTTCCGAGCTGACTACTAAAGTGACGGAAGGAACAACAAGCGTATATGTAACGGTAGAAGTCAGTTCTTCTATCCTTCTGCTGCCTGAAACTCCGATGATGGGACGTTTTGATAATCAGAAAATAGGTTATTTCACCAATCCGCTATTGAGTTTCAGCGATGCACAGCAAAGAACGGATAAGAAGCAGTTTATCACCCGTTGGCGTATGGAACCCAAACCGGAAGACCGGGAAGCTTACCTGAAAGGAAAGGTGGTAGAACCCGCCAAACCAATCGTATTCTATATCGACAATTCCACACCTTATCAATGGCGCAAATATATAAAAAGAGGTATTGAAGACTGGCAGATCGCTTTTGAAAAAGCCGGATTCAAGAATGCAATCATCGCCATTGAAGTTACCGATAGTATGGAAATAGATATGGATGACGTGAACTATTCCGTACTGACCTACGCAGCTTCGGAAAAGAAGAATGCGATGGGACCTTCTTTGTTAGACCCCCGTTCCGGAGAGATTCTGGAAGCAGACATCATGTGGTGGCACAATGTGCTCTCTATGGTAAGCGAATGGATTACAGTACAGACCGGAACTGTTTGCCCGGAAGCACGCAGCGTGCAGTTGCCGGATTCACTATTGGGTGATGCTATCCGCTTTGTTGCCTGCCACGAGGTAGGGCACTCTTTGGGATTGCGTCACAACATGATGGGATCGGCAGCGTTCCCAACTGATTCCTTACGTTCCGCAACGTTCACTTCCCGATTAAATTCCACCGCTTCTTCTATTATGGACTATGCCCGCTTCAACTACATAGCCCAACCGGGAGATGGCGTGAAGGTTCTTTCCCCGCATATCGGTCCTTACGATATCTTTGCCATCGAATATGGATATCGCTGGTACGGAAAGAATAGCCCGGAAGAAGAAAAAGATATCTTATTTGATTTCCTGAGCAAGCATACCGACCGTCTTTATAAATATAGTGAAGCACAGGATGTACGTGATGCCGTTGATCCACGTGCACAGAATGAAGATTTAGGCGATGATCCCGTACGTTCTTCCTTACTTGGCATTGACAACCTGAAACGCATCGTTCCGCAAATCCTTCAATGGACTACTACCGGAGAAAAAGGGCAGACTTACGAAGAAGCCTCACGCCTCTATTACGCAATTATCAATCAATGGAACAACTATCTGTATCACGTACTGGCCAACATTGGTGGCATCTATATCGAAAATACAGTCATAGGAGATGGTGTACAGACCTACACATTCGTTGAGAAAGAGAAGCAACAGGCTTCCTTGAAGTTTCTGACAGATGAAGTACTGACTTATCCTAAATGGTTGTTCGATACGGAAGTAGGAAAATATACCTATTTGCTCCGTAACACCCCGGTTGGACAACAAGAAAACGCCCCGACGCAGATACTGAAGAATGCACAAGCCTACATCCTTTGGGACTTGCTTGGCAACACCCGTCTGATGCGTATGATTGAAAATGAATCAGTCAATGGAAAAAAAGCGTTTACCGTAGTGGAACTAATGGACGGACTCCACAAGAATATTTTCGGCATTACCGAACGAGGAGGTATTCCCAATGTGCTGGAACGCTCTTTGCAAAAAAACTTTCTGGATGCATTACTCACAGCTGCCGCAGAGCCCGAAGCTGTGAAAATCAATAAAAAGATTGCAGACGATCATTTCTTGCTCGATCATGCCACTCCTTTCTGCAGCTGCTATGCGGCCGAACAACGTTCGCTCCGACAGGAAGATAAAATGGGAGCTCACCGAGTTCTCAACTTCTACGGCAGCCAACTGAATCGTATCTCGGATGCAATATCCGTGAAACGCGGAGAGTTACTGCGGATTAAGAAATTATTGCAGAGCCGCCTCGGAACGTCTGATACAGCAACACGTTATCATTACGAAGATATGATTTTACGTATCAATACAGCTTTAGGTATTAAATAATTCGATTCAATCACTTACGTTTATTTACAATTAATGAATAAAAAACATCTTTGCATTATTATATGCTTCCTTGTTAACGCACTGGCAATGGCCAGTGCGGCTAATCGTACTATCACCGGGGTAGTAATCTCCGGTGAAGATAACGAACCGTTGATTGGTGCTTCGGTCTACGTTCATACGGATGAACTGAAAAAGAACGGATCATCAGAGGTTTCCTTAGGAACAGTTACTGATATTGACGGTAAATTTTCTCTTTCCATTCCCGAAAAAACAACCCGTATTCATTGCAGCTATATCGGATTTGAGGAACAAATCTTATTATTGCAAGCAGGAAAGAATGACTATCGCATCATACTTCAACCTTCCGCACATACACTGGGAGATGTTATCGTCACCGGTTATCAGGAAGTAGAACGCCGAAAACTGACAGCTGCTATTACAAAAATTGATGTAACAGACGCGATGGTAGGTTCAGCAAAAAGTATCGACCAGGCATTGGCCGGACAAATTGCCGGTGTAGCCGTAACCACAACTTCAGGTGCTCCCGGGGCACCGGCACGTATACGTATTCGTGGTACAGCTTCACTAAACGGAACACAGGATCCGTTGTGGGTATTGGACGGCATTCCTTTAGAGGGGACTGATATTCCCAAATTGGATGATGATACAAGTAATGACATCGTTAATATAAAACAATCATCTATTGCCGGAATAAGTCCAAATGACATCGAAAGTATTACTATACTGAAAGATGCAGCAGCCACTGCTATCTATGGTGCACGAGCAGCAAATGGTGTAATTGTTGTCACAACCAAAAGAGGAAGAACAGGAAAACCGGTTGTAAATTTCAATACAAGGCTGACTTATACTCCGAATTTGGATACTTCACGATTAAATCTCCTTAACTCACAGGAGAAAATCGATTTGGAATTGGAGCTGATTAAAGATACATACGAACTCTTCGAAGATAAATATCCTGTTTATTATGAGAAAGGAGGAGTTGCATCTATCCTGAAAAAATATAATCTGATGGATGCATACAGGGCAAATGGCTGGGATGGATTAACACCTGAAGCTCAATCCGCTATCAATCAACTAAAAAATATAAATACAGATTGGAATGATATATTATTCAGAGATGCATTTACACAAGAATACAACTTTAGCATCTCAGGCGGAAGCGAAAATGTTACCTATTATAATTCACTAGGCTACTCAAAAGAAGACGGTAATGTACCGGGAGTCAGCATGAAACGCTTTAATTTAACAAGCAAAACGTCGTATCAAATAAACCGTATGCTGAAAATAGGCATGTCACTTTTTGCAAACAGACGAAAGAATACAGACTTCGTTGCAGATAAATATGGCTATGCAAATCCTATCTACTATTCACGCACAGCAAATCCATACTTTAATCCTTATGACTCAAATGGTAACTATGCGTATGATTATGATATTTCAAATAAAGATATTCCTGACCCGCTACGAGGCTTCAATATTTTTGAAGAAAGAGCCAATACAAATAAAGAAACTATAACAACAGCAATCAATGCAATCTTTAACACTGACCTACGCTTCAATGATCAATGGAAAGTAACCTCACAGGTCGGATTACAGTGGGAACAGTTGGATCTGGAACAATACATCGGAGCCAATACATTCACCATGCGTGATCTACGATATGAAAGCAGATACGACAATGGAACAAAATATCGCATTCCCGAAGGTGGCATGCACAAAGTTACAGGCTCCACAACATCACAGATTACGTGGAAACTGCAAGGAGAATGGAGTCAAAGTTTCGCAGATATACATGAAGTGCAAATTATGGGTGGTTCTGAAATACGAAAAAACTGGTATAACTCACTAACTTCAAATGCTTACGGCTACGATCCTAAAACACTTACAACAAAACCAGTCGTCATTCGTGATGATCAGGATGCTAAAAAATATCCATTACATATAAAAACTTATACAGAGAATGCCTTTGCTTCATTTTACGCAAATGGTTCTTACACCCTCATGAATCGCTATACATTGGGAGCAAGTGTACGTATGGATGGATCCGACCTGTTCGGAGTAGATAAGAAATACCGTTTTTTACCTATTTATTCAGTTAGTGGATTATATCGTATATCCAATGAACCTTTCTTCAAACCAGCTACAGGGTGGATGGATAATTTGTCATTACGCCTTTCCTATGGATTGCAAGGTAACATTGACAAGAACACTTCTCCGTATCTTATAGGCACCTATGGAACTCAAACCATTCTCCCTAATAACACTGAAAACAGTATCTCCATTTCGAGTGCTCCCAACGATAAGTTACGCTGGGAAAAGACAGCATCATACAACATTGGTGTTGATTTTTCCGTGCTTAAGTCTGCGATTAATCTTAGCGTAGACTATTACTATCGTAAAGGTACAGATCTTATCGGTGTCAAAAACCTGCCGTTAGAAAATGGCTTCAACGGAATGACTATCAATTGGGCTAGTATGGAAAATAAAGGAATTGAAGTCAATCTGCAAACACGTAATATTACCACTCGCAACTTTTCCTGGTATACTACATTTAACTTCGCTTACAACTACAATAAGGTCTTAAAGGATTTGGCCAGTACACAAAGTCTGACACCAGGACTAGAAGGAAATCCGGCAGGTACTATCTTCGCCATCCGAAGTAAGGTAGATCCAGAGACAGGGCGTATACTTATCTATCCGAAAGGAAGCAATGAAGCTGTTTCTGTCGAAGAATACTTTGAAATGTACGACGAATCGGGCGGATTAGGTTTATACCAATATAATGGAAAAGCCGACATCCAACGAAATCTGTATGAGTATGCCGGCACAACAGACGCACCTTATACCGGCGGTTTCATCAACACGCTGAATTATCACAACTGGGAACTGAGTTTTAACTTTGCTTATAATCTTGGAGCACATGTGCGCACTGCCCCATCATATAGCGTTACCGAATATGATCCGGGACATAATACGAACCGAGACATACTAAACCGATGGACTACTGAAAATCGCAGTTCAAAGCTTCCGGCTCTCGTCAACCGGAATTATTATTCAGCAGATTACTATCTTTTTGAAAATGAGCGGACAATCTATAAAAATCTTGATTTATGGGTGAAACGCCTCAGTTATGTACGCCTTCAAAACATACGACTTGCATACACTCTGCCACAAGAATGGCTACATAAATTCAACGTCAAAGGAGCGACAATAGGTCTGGAAGGACGTAACTTATTTGTTTTTGGTTCCAGCTACAAGAATTATCTGGATCCGGAATCAATGGGCAACCTTTACTCCACTCCAGTTGCTAAATCGGTAACATTTAACCTTAACCTCAACTTTTAAAGAACAGTGAATATGAACAAGAATAAAAAAATATATATCGTTCTCATGCTCGCAATGGGGTTCTTTATGACTTCATGCAGTAATTTCCTGGAAATACAGCCTACAGGCAAAGTGATCCCAAATACTTTGGAAGAATATAGAGCACTCATGACAGAAGTATATGCCAATTCCCTGACAGACAGAAGTGTCTGTGATATGCGTACAGAAGACATTATAGTCGAAGACGCCTCTCAAAGCCAAACTGACTTCGGAAAAATCGAGAAATGGATTGATGATAATTCTGTTGGTGGCTATGAATTTGGATGGGCAACATATTATGAAAACATCTATTACGCCAATGCTATCATAAACAAAAAAGATGAAATCACAGAGGGTAGTCAGGAAGATATTGACCAACTAGTTGGAGAAGCTTACTTCATGAGGGGGTATATGCATTTCTTATTGGCCAATTTATACGGGCAGCCATATACCAAAGACGGAGCTCCTGCAACAAAAGCCATACCGCTGAAGCTGACACTTAATCTGGAAGAAATGCCAACTCGTAATACAATAGATGAGGTTTATACTTCTATTCTTTCCGATATTGAAAATGCCCGAAAGCTTATTAACCGAAAAGAATGGGAAGCTGGTTACAATTATCGTTTCACCACTCTTGCGGTAGATGCATTCGACTCACGTGTACATCTCTACATGGGTAAATGGCAAACTGCATATGACGCTGCCGAACGCGTATTGGCACAAAAGAAAACACTGGAAGATTATAATAACAATGTCAGTTTCCAACTTCCCAATCACTATGAATCCGTAGAGTCCATTACAGCGTATGAGAATGTTTATAGTAACGCCACAATGGAAGCTTCACGGGCTACATCTAAATTTGCACAAATGTTCCAAGACGGTGATTTGCGTAAAGACTACTACTTCGGTGCTATGAGCCAAAGTGGTAATTACCCTATCAAAAAAACAAATAATACAACTTATTACAAGTGCAGTTTCCGAATCGGTGAGTTATATCTGAATGCAGCTGAAGCAGCAGCCTGTCTAAACAACTTACCTGCTTCTCGCAACCGTCTATTACAACTAATGGAGAAAAGATATACTCCAGCTAAATATTCACAGAAAGAAAGCGAAATTAACAAGATGAATCAAGCTGAATTAGTCACTGAAATATTAAATGAACGCGCACGTGAGTTAGCGTTTGAAGGTCATCGATGGTTTGACTTACGCCGTACTACCAGACCAAGAATCGAAAAAGTAGTGAATAGTGGCCAAACCGTAATTATCGAACAAGATGATCCTCGTTACACATTACGTATTCCACAAAGTGCTACCAATGCAAATCCAGATTTGATGAATTAAATCCTCTATTCATTCCAAATTGGATTCAATATAAATCACCTTTTACAGATATCATACTACAGACGATATTCTGCTCTTAAACATCCCCTTGCGAATAACAACGTAAGGGGATTTTTCGTACATTGGTCCATGTTAAACCTTTAATATATAACAATATGATCATCGGAGTACCCAAAGAAATCAAGAACAACGAGAATCGGGTAGGCATGACACCTTCCGGAGTTGCCGAAGTTGTGAAGCAAGGTCACCAAGTATATATCCAGCATACGGCAGGTATCAATAGTGGTTTTCCGGATGAAGCATATCTGTCTGTCGGTGCACAGGTGCTTCCGACAATAGAGGATGTCTATGCCACAGCAGATATGATTGTAAAGGTTAAAGAGCCTATCGCGCCCGAATACCATCTGATCAGAAAAGGACAGTTATTGTTCACTTACTTCCATTTTGCTTCCGATAAGGAACTGACTCTTGCCATGATTGACAATAAGTCGATCTGTCTGGCATACGAAACCGTAGAAAAGGAAGACCATTCTTTACCCCTGCTTATCCCTATGAGTGAGGTAGCCGGACGCATGTCCATTCAGGAAGGAGCACGCTTTTTGGAAAAGCCGCAAGGAGGAAAAGGTATCCTTCTGGGAGGAGTCCCCGGTGTGAAGCCTGCCAAAGTATTAATTCTCGGAGGCGGTATTGTCGGAAGTAATGCAGCGCAGATGGCTGCGGGAATGGGTGCGGATGTTACAGTTGCAGATATTAATCTGTCACGCCTGCGCTATCTCAGCGAGACATTACCGAAAAATGTCAAGACGCTGTACGCATCCGAATTAAGGATAAAAAAGGAATTGCCGGATGTTGATCTGGTCATCGGTTCCGTGCTGATTCCGGGGGATAAAGCGCCTCATCTGATTACCCGAAATATGCTTGCAATGATGCAGCCCGGTACGGTACTTGTGGATGTAGCAATAGATCAGGGAGGATGTTTCGAAACGTCACATCCCACGACCCACAGTGCGCCTACCTATGTGATAGACGGTATCGTTCATTATGCCGTAGCCAATATCCCGGGAGCTGTACCTTATACTTCTACGCTGGCTTTGACCAATGCTACTCTCCCTTATGTCATTGCTTTAGCAAATAAAGGATGGAAAAAAGCTTGTAAAGACGACCCGGCACTAGCACTCGGTTTGAATGTAGTGGAAGGAAAAGTGGTATATAAAGCTGTAGCGGATGTATTCGATCTAAAATATGAAAATATAAACCTATAAATTGATTAAGCAGCCAACTTTCTGAAGTAGTAAAGTTCTGAAGTAGTCAGGTTTTCCAAACCCACTACTTCGGAACTTGTTTTTTTACCAATATTTCTTCTCCGCTGCCCGCTGCATAGCCTCCACCAATTCATTCATGACTTCCGCTACTGACTGCTGACGGGAAACAATAGCCGACACCTGCCCTATCTCCAGTTCGCCTTCTTCCAGATCCCCTTCAAAGATACCTTTCTTCGCACGACCTCTCCCAAGAAGAGTCCGCAATTCTTCGGCAGAAGCACCGCCATCCTCAGCCCTCTCCACAGCATCCCGGAAATTATTCCGTACCAAACGTGTCGGAGCCAGTTTCTTCAATAATAATTTAGTATCTCCTTCTCCCAAACCCAGACAATATTCTTTGAAGACCGGACTTGCTGAACTTTCATCCGTCAACGCAAAACGAGTTCCGATTTGTACCCCTTCTGCTCCCAGCACCATGGCAGCAAAGATACCTTCTCCCGTACCGATACCTCCTGCAGCGATCAAAGGCAAAGTGGTCGCATTGCGTACCGCAGGAATCAAGCAGAAAGTGGTAGTTTCTTCACGCCCGTTATGTCCGCCGGCTTCGAAACCCTCGGCGACTACCGCATCTACTCCCGCCTCTTCACACTTCATCGCGAAACGGGAAGAGGAAACGACATGAGCCACGATAATACCACGTTCGTGTAGCCATCCGGTCCATGCTTTAGGATTTCCGGCAGAAGTGAAAACGATCTTGACGCCCTCTTCGGCAACAATCGCCATGATTTCTTCAATCTGAGGATACATCAAGGGAATATTGACTCCAAAGGGACGGTCTGTAGCCGCACGGCATTTCCGGATATGTTCACGAAGAGTCTCCGGATGCATAGAGCCTGCGCCAAGCAGTCCCAATCCTCCCGCATTACTTACTGCGGAAGCCAGACGCCATCCGCTACACCACACCATGCCACCTTGAATAATAGGATACTGAATACCGAAAAGAGAAGTAATTCTGTTCATAAATTAATCGTTTTTCAATGTGCTAATCTAATAACATGGAACATGAGACATGTCCATATTTAATAAAACAGTTTCAGCGGGCAATCTGTTCAATGGGGCGATTGATCAGTACAGTCGTCGAATCCCCATAGGTTCTCAACACTTCCAACGTACGCTCCCGACGTTCTTTTCCTTTTTTATCCCAGAAGTTTTTGGTGAAAACCGCCATCAGATCAAGCCCTCCGATAGTTCCTCCATTGATGTACACGCCGCTGCCTCCAAACAAAGGAATCGGGCTATCCATCACTACCGAATTAACCATCATTCCATTCGCCCGTTCACTCAACTGACGGAAACGTACCCCACTCGCCCGTATCTCCTCCAATGATTTACGGACTCCTCCCGCCATCGGATTACGTGCCCAGTTGCTGTACGACCTTTGATGACGCATTTCGTAATGCGGATCTCCACGCCAGGTATTCTTATCCATTCTTATTTTCTTCTGAAAAACGGGGTCCCAATTACAAGGAGTATTTGCCTTATAGGGCATCAGACTCAATACCACTTTCGGTTTAGGCAATGCTTCGGGAAGCGACTCATCGGGCAGCATCCACTTCTTTTCCACCGACATGCGGGGAGTACCGACAGCGCTGCCGAAATCAATCTGCCTGACTGCATCCTGATTCAAATTCAGCTCCTGATCACTGTCCAGCAACTTTCTCAGACGCAAGGAATCCTCCTTCGTCCATTCCTGCGCATGTACCAGCAAAGCTGTCAGGCACAGTGTCATAGCTGTTATCAAACGTTTTATCAATTCACTCATCTTTCTACCTCTGTTTTCTATATTCCTCAAGTACCCCCATCGTACGTGTGCGCATTCGTTTCTTCCTGAACTGCCAGAACTCTCTCGTAAAGACCTGCAGTAAATCCAAACCGCTAAACGTACCTCCGTTCACTCTTACTCCATTCCCTAAAGATATTCCTTCGGGGGGAGGGAGCTTAAACTCCATCGCAATTTTCAATGTATCCAATGGCAAGTGAGCATAAACAGGCTTGTACACTTCAAGCATTTGAAGAGGAAGTTTCCCACCTGTTATCCTCCGTTTATCGTACAAAGTATCCGATTCGACCACAGCAGAAGGAGAAATCACACGCGGAAGCGACTCATCAAAACGCATCCATCGTTTCTCCTCATACACACGCGGATTGGCTGCTCCTGCATTCAAATCAATCTGTCTGACGGCTTCCTTATTCAGCTTCAGCTCTTCGCCCTCCTTCAGTGATTTCTTCAATCGCAGAGAATCTTCCTTCGTCCATTGGGCATAGCACGCCCCTGTCAGCAGTACAAAGACTGCTGATACAAATAAACGTTGCCTCATGTTTTTTAGTTTTTATGCCCCGAAGGATTTTTCTTTTTTTACCACCATCGGTATCCTGAGCCACAAAGCGGCTCGTCGTAGCACGGATCAATCGTCCAGGTCGTCTTCGGATATTTCCGCCCTTCCCACCATCGACGATAGCAGGCTGCCGCGTCGAGCACTTCGTCGTCGGTCAGGAAATAGATGGCTTCGTAATTTTCGGCATTCGCCAGTACCATCCTGCAACCTAACGACGGGGCTGTTCCCTGACGGATCGATTCTATCACCCAAAGCATACATTCACCTAAACGGATTTTACCGTTATTCGTATTGTAGACTGACGGGAAAGAAGGAATAATAGTCAGATCTTCCGCATATTTCAATAGTTCGGGAATGTCCTCTTCAGTGAAATGAGGAACTTCCACGACCCCTTTTTCATTCTTCATATTATAGGTACCCGCTTTCAGCTGTTTCACAAAAACGGTTACATCGGGATTCTCATAGTCCATTTCTTCGCTGCTGCATCCCACCAGGGATACCATCAGGCTAACAGCCATCCACAGCATCATAAGTGTTTTTTTCATTTTCATAAGGATTAATACGTCATGCGAAGTCCGCAAAGTAAATTAAAATTAGTCGGCCGTTTCGTGCGTACCGTAGCCAGTTTCGAATCCGTCTTGAAATGATGGGAAACACCCGGCTCGGCAAAAACCGCCAATCGGTCATTAATTTTGTAAGTGATTCCGATACCGGCAGTAACTGCCAGTTGGATAGGTTCTTCTTTAAAACTGTTGTCCGGCGCACCGGCTATACATTTGTCCGCCACTCCGCCTACCGTAGCGTAGAGGTCGATTTTCTTTGTATCCATCAAGGTAATATTCGCTTTCAGCGGGATGCCCAGATAATGCAGGTGCTGTCCTTCCGAGCGCAGATTCGAATAAAGCAGTCCGGTCTCTATTCCGAGATAGTCATTCAGTTTCCGCTCTACAGTGACTCCTGCGGAGATCGGCATCTTGTAGGCACCGTCCTCTGCCGGAAGTGCCGTCCCCATCTGCGCTTTCAAAGCCCAGCGATGTTTTTTTACGTTTTCCACCGGAGCAGGTGTACCGGTAGTATATTTTTCTTCTTGTGCGGCGGATGGTTCTGTGTTACCATTATTCGCCTGCCAATAACCGTTGCGACCTTGGTTGCCGTATCGGTTGCCATTTCCCGTGGTGGTAGTTGCCGAGAAAGAGAAAGACATGGAGAAGGAAATGGAAACCGAGTCTCCCTCTTCCGGATACTGCGATAATAATCCGAATGATTTAGGTGCCGGTTTCGGCAATACAGGTTCCATTGCCGTCGGCAACTGATTAGCGCGTACACCATCTCCATCCATTCTTCCGCTGTTCGCCACCACGATTTTGGTAAACGCCTCCTCCATCTCTTCTTTCGGAGAGAGATACCAGAAAGTAGCTGAGGATGCAGCCAATACCAGCAACACAGATGCTGCCGCTGCCACACGGAAGAATATCAACCGACGGCGATGCTGGCAAGCCACAGGGATATCCTGCGAAAGCTCTTCCCAAAAGCCATCCCGAACAGTCATCCCGGCATCAGCGAGACGAGTGCGAAACAGATCGGTTATTTCATCATTTTCTTTCTTCATGATTTCTATATTCTTTTATTCTTTTTGCTAACAAATACTTGGCTCTGTGTAACTGCGAAGTAGACGAATGTTCTTTAATGTGAAGCATCCCGGCTATCTCCTTGTGCGATTTCTCTTCAAACACATAAAGGTTGAAAACGGTTCGGCAACCATCCGGCAATTCGGCGACAAACGCCATTAATTGTTCTTCGGAGATCCCTGCTCCTCCTCCCGACGACGAAATATCCGGTATGTCGGGAAGCTGCTCTTCATGCACTACCAACTGATTGACTCGTTTCTCCCGTCTCAGATAGTCCAGTGACTGTGTCACCATCACCCGTGTGATCCACGTACAAAGCGAGGATTCACCCCGGAATGAGAAGTTGGTAAAAATCTTGATGAAACCGTCATGCAGTACATCGTGCGCCGCATCCATATCGCCCGTATAGCGGTAGCATACCGCCAACATTTGTTTGGCATAGAGGGTGTAAAGTTCCTTTCGGGCTGAATCCTGTCCTGCCCGACAGCCCTTTATCAGTTCTATCTCGTTTTCCAATGCCAATTGTCTTTTTTAAATCGAACGTATGTCTGCGCCGTTTTTATCCTTTAGACGCAAGTATTTGAGGAATGCTGCAAAGAGTTTTGCTAAAAGAAGTTAAAGAAATGATGATTCGTAAATAATAAACGGTGAACAGCTGCAGCACGATAGCAACAGCACTGTTCACCGTTTATTTATTATCAGTTCATCACTTATAGATTCAGCATGCTTTGAAACTCATGTCAAGTCCTTTCACCGAATGAGTCAAAGCTCCTACAGAGATAAAGTCTACGCCACATTCGGCATAGTCGCGAAGGGTATCGAAAGTGATACCGCCGGAAGATTCTGTTTCGTATTTGCCGGCTACCATATCGACTGCCTTCTTAGTCATTTCGGGCGTAAAGTTGTCGAACATGATGCGGTCTACGCCACCCAAGTCAAGCACTTGCTGCAATTCGTCGAAGTTGCGTACTTCGATTTCAATCTTCAGGTCCTTGCCCTTTTCCTTGCAGTAATCCTTGGCACGGTTGATCGCTTTGTCGATGCCTCCGGCAAAATCCACGTGATTGTCTTTCAGCAGAATCATGTCGAACAGACCGATACGATGGTTTACACCGCCACCGATTTTGACTGCCATCTTTTCGAGGATACGCATCCCCGGAGTTGTCTTGCGGGTATCCAGCACGCGGGTGTGAGTGCCTTCCAGTTGTCTGGCATACTTGCGGGTCATGGTTGCGATACCGCTCATACGCTGCATGACGTTCAGCATCAGGCGTTCGGTCTGGAGCAAGGATTGTACTTTTCCTTCTACGATCATAGCTACGTCGCCCGGTTTCACTTCAGTGCCGTCATTGATAAACACTTCCACTTTCATGGACGGGTCGAAACGGTTGAAGATTTCTTTGGCAACTTCGATTCCGGCCAGTACACCGGCTTCTTTGATCAGTAGTTTTGATTTTCCCATTGCAGTAGCGGGAATACACGAAAGGGTGGTATGGTCACCATCACCTATATCTTCTGCAAAAGCAAGATCGATCAGTTTGTCGATCAGTTCTTTTTCCTTATTCATTGATCTTGTCAATTCTTATTTGGTGTATTAAATATTGAGTCTGCACTTTTTTCAGGAAGCAGTTCACACGGAATTTCCCTTTTGTAGTCGTCAGCGTACCTATGACAAAACTGGATTCATCCCGTTTTCCCTGATGATTCACGTCAAATGCGTTGACCTTGTTTTCCGTGAAAAACTCTTGCATCATTGCTGTTGCTTTCTTCTTGTCAACGTTTGCCGAGCTGCCTTGGAGAACAAGGTTTACCTTGTCTCCCATATACTTACTCAGTTCCTGCGAGCTTCCCCGCTTAAATGCCGTAATCACTCCTGCCGGTATCTCCTGCGCCATCAGCAATGAGACAGAAAGAAGCAAAGAGGCCATTCCTAAAAGCACTCGTTTCTTCATAAATCCAAGCTTTTGGGTTGAAGTTTAAAGGCTTAAACTTTCAACTAATGATAGGCAAAGGTAAGCATTAATTGCAGAATAACATAAAAAATGCCTATTTTTGTGCTCGAATCAGAATATCAGACGCATGAAAACAACTTTGCTCGTCGTTGGACGAACCGTAGAACAACACTATATTACAGCTATTAATGACTATATTCAGCGTACCAAACGCTTCATCACTTTTGATATGGAAGTGATCCCCGAACTGAAGAACACCAAGAGCCTTTCGATGGAACAGCAGAAGGAGAAAGAAGGGGAACTGATATTGAAAGCGTTGCAACCGGGGGATGTGATCGTACTGCTCGATGAGCACGGGAAAGAAATGCGTTCACTCGAATTTGCCGATTACATGAAGCGGAAGATGAATACGGTGAATAAGCGGTTGGTATTTATCATCGGTGGTCCTTACGGATTTTCGGAGAAGGTGTATCAGGTAGCTAATGAAAAGATTTCAATGTCGAAGATGACGTTTTCACATCAGATGATACGGCTGATCTTCGTGGAACAGATTTATCGGGCGATGACGATATTGAATGGAGGGCCGTATCATCATGAATAACATGCCTCCATTCAACAGCAAACTCTCCTTATCCTGCTGAGTTTTCCGCTAAATATAATTTATCAAATACGGTCCGCAGTTCCTCCTCATTTTCCATCAACTGACGCAACTCCGCCAACCGTCCGGCATTATCAGATTGGGGTATCCACAACTTCAGATACCCTCCTTCTGCATATTTATCGGCAAGATGTTTCCGGAAGCGTTCATACTGATGCTCTTTATCCATCTCCGGATAATGAGACAAACCATACTGTACGGTACGGCGCAGTGTTATTTCCGGATCAATAATCCGGTCTGCCTCAGCCACTATTTTCCCGTAGATACTTCGCGGAGCCTGTTTATTGGAGGCACGATGATCTTCTATCGCTTCTTTCATCTCCAGCATTTGTTCATCGGTAAACCAACGGTGCAAAATTTCATCTGCCAACAGTATTCTCCCCGAAACGATATGATGAAATTCACGTCCTTCGCACAACCCCAAGTCGTGATAAGCAGCAACCGTATAAACCATTGCAGAATCGACTTCATAATGAAGAGCCAGCTTCAGACTTTCTTCGATCACTTTTTCCACATGGTCAATCTGATGTGCTTTATCAAAGCCGGCATACTGCGGGATAATCCTTTCCTGCACGTATCTCTGCAATTCAGTAGGTATATTATGAGTCATATTCTGCTCGTATTATTATTTTTATATCTGGTTATTCCCGATTCATCAACCGGTGCTCTGCCATCTGTTCGAACTTCGTTCCCGGACGGCCATAATTGGCATACGGATAAATCGAAATACCACCACGAGGAGTAAATATACCTGTCACTTCGATATATTTGGGATTCATCAGTTTTATCAGATCTTTCATGATGATGTTCACACAGTCTTCATGAAATGCACCATGATTACGGAAGCTGAACAGATAAAGTTTCAAACTCTTGCTTTCCACCATCTTAATGTCGGGGATGTAGCTGATACGTATTTCTGCAAAGTCAGGTTGTCCGGTTATGGGGCACAGGCTTGTAAATTCGGGACAGTTGAAACGTACCCAGTAATCATTTTCCGGATGCTTATTATCGAAAGCCTCCAATACTTCAGGAGCATAGTCTTGTTTATACTCCGTTTTTCTTCCTAATAAGGAAAGTTGGTCTTTTAATTCAGCCATTGTTTAATATAGTTTTAAACTCTCTTCATATAGAAAAAAACGCAAAACATCTTTCACCTGTCACCATATTCTCTGAAACGGCTTATCCATCGATGGTTCAGCGGTGAAAGATTGATTATTGCAATCTTTCACCGATCTTTCATCTTTCACCATCCGGTATTCCTATTATCATCCGGTACTCCTATTATCAAAACGACCGTTGCTTTTAGTCGTTTCCTATAAAGGAATGAAGTGTTTCACTATGATGGAACTCTAGTTTCAAAGCCTTGAAACTAAAAGTTTCGAGCGTATGAAACTATGGTTTCAAGTAATAGAAACTAAAGTTTCAAGCCTATGGAACTAAGGTTTCAAACCTATGGAACCAAAGTTTCAACCGCTTGAAACTTCTTGAAACAACCAGCAATGACTTCTTTACCCTTGCACATCCCGAAATGAAACGAACACCAATAATAGAATGGCAAGCAGCTGTCAGCAACAATAAAGGTGACAATAAAAAAGCATTCATCGGTTATTATCACCCTATTATCACCATCTATTATCACCCTTTATTCATTCGTAATCAAGGAGTTAATCTTCAAAAGTGACAAGTGACAATAAAAAACACGTTTTTAGTCTCTATGTAGAGATATTATTGATTCTTCTTTTTTAAATACTTCTCCAGCCCCTCACGACGCAGCGTACAGGCGGGACAATGCCCGCAGCCATCCCCCTGAATGCCATTATAGCATGTCAAAGTCTCGTTACGGATCAAATCCAGTACTCCCAATTCATCTGCCAAAGCCCAAGTTTCTGCTTTATCAATCCACATCAGAGGGGTATGAATCACGAATTGTTCATCCATTGCCAGGTTTAATGTCACATTCAAAGACTTAATAAACGCGTCCCGGCAATCGGGATAGCCGCTAAAGTCAGTCTGAGAAACTCCCGTCACCAAATGGTTGATGCCACGTTCGCGGGCATATACCGCAGCAATACTCAGGAAAAACAGATTACGTCCTGGAACAAAAGTATTGGGGACGCTGCCTGCGGGCTTTTCCTGATCCATTACCATCGTGGTGTCAGTCAACGAATTATGTCCCAATGTTCCTATGAAAGACACATCCATCACATCAAATTCCACTTCTGCCTTTCGGGCTATTTCTCTGGCGAGTTCCACTTCTTTCTGGTGCTTCTGACCATAAAGGAAACTCAAAGCGTATACTTTTTTAAAGTTGCGTTTCGCCCAAAAGAGGCAAGTGGTAGAATCCTGTCCGCCACTGAACACAACCAATACAGTCTCTCTGTTCATCATAAAATTCTCTTTATATTCTCAGCCCTCGAAGCAGGCCGGAAGAAGTCGTTTCATTAAACATCTTTGATTTTCAGCACGTTATAGGAAATATTGGTATCGTATACGTCGCTGCCGTCTATCTTCTTAATCACTTTCACTACGCGGATAGTCACCGGAAGGATGATAACTTCGTACATAGATTTCAGTACGATCTGAAGTCCCATCATGATAAGCAGTTCTTTCCAGGCAATGATGCCTCCGAAAGCTATCGGGAAGAAAATCAACGAATCGGCAGTCTCGCCGACAATCGTTGAGAGAATAGCCCGGGCAGAGAAGTTCCGCCCCTGACTGGCAATCTTCATCTTACTCATCACATACGCATTCAGGAATGAACCGACAAGGAAAGCCATCAAACTGGCTGCTACGATGCGGGGAGCCATACCGAATACAAAATCGAAATGCTCTTCGCCTTCCCAGAACGGAGCAGCAGGTATCGCAACAGCTATCAAGCCAAGCCCTACCACAAAGAAGTTCATGGCAAAACCACTCCAGATAATAAGACGTGCTTTCTTGAATCCCCAAACTTCGGCGATACAATCATTAATGATATAAGAAATAGGAAAAACCAATAATCCGGCTGTGACAGTCAGGCTGCCGACCTGAATTACTTTCGTTTCAAGAAGATTGGCTGCAATGAGGCATACATTGAAGAGAATGCCCAGCAACATAAAAGGTACTGATACTTTTTCTTTCATAACTCCTGTTTTTTACGTGGTGTTCTAGAATACACGACCGCTATTCACGGCATCATACATCTTTTTACTTGTTTCGGGGTGCAAAGGTAGAAGAAAAAAGCGAGAAGGCAAAGTTATCCGATAACTTTATTCGGGGCATGAACTACAACCCCGAAAGATACTCCTTCAGCGTCTCCACATATTCCTCCATCGCTTTCCTGCCTCCGGCAGTGATCCGGCAGGCAGTACGCGGCCTTTTGCCTACAAAGCTTTTTTCCACCTCGATATATCCGGCTTCACTCAGCTTATCCAACTGCACACTGAGGTTTCCCGCTGTCGACTGGGTCTTCTCTTTCAAGTAGACGAACTCAGCCTCCTCCACCGTCAGCAGAATCGACATTATAGCCAAGCGAAGCTGTGAATGCAAGATAGGATTCAGTTCTTTAAACATTGCTTCTTCATCTGTTTATTCATAATATGTCCGGGGACAATCATCATCACTATAAAGATGGCGGCAAACACCAGATATACCCCGCTTCCATGAATAAAAAGCATGGAAAAAGAAAGGGCGATACCAATCATCCCTGCTATACTAAGCGGCTTGTACTTACATACCAACCCCGTAAGAGTAGCCCCCATCCCCATCAATAAGGAAATTACAAACAGAATATCAATACGGACAACAAATGCCATGCAAGACAGACAAAAACCTACTACTCCAAACACAGCCCATATCTGACCAGTCACCCGGTCTATGTAATTTTTTGCTCCCTTATTCTTGTCTTTCCTATTAAAAAAGATAGTCAGCGGTCCGGCAATGACAGGCAAAGCAAACCAGAGAAAATTGATCTGCCACACTCCCGTCTGCAAATAAAAGTACCATACCAAAAGTGATATAGCCACAGTAGTATATCCCCATATCAATAATGGGTAGGCTGCATAACGGGCTGTATGGTCCTGCGTCTCCCGAATCATGCGGGCAATCAGTTCCAAACTCTCTTTCTCTGAAATTCTCTTGTCTTCCATATTCTATCAATTTTGTTTCAAAAATAATATTGTTTACGTAATAAACCAAAAATCCTTGTCTATTTTCCTTCGATACGGCTTCTTTCACTTGCCGATTTCTTTTCTACAGTCACCGCACCCGATTTCTTTCCATGATTGAAATTCCAGGTAAATGTGAGTTTCATCAGTCTTCCGCTCGAAGCCAGTTCAAAACGATTCTGCGATGAATAACTCGGTACATTGCTGAAATAAGAATTATATCGGTTGAAGATATTGTCTACCCCCAAAGTAGCTACACAACGCCCGTCTTTCCATTTTTTGCGCAGGTGCAGGTTGAATGTATGACGAGGATCGATCCCGCTATTACCGGAATACAACCGGCTAACTCCATTATATTGTGCTTCCAACGAATAGTCTGACGGTAAAAGGACCGTAGCATTAGCATTGGCGAAATAAAGGAAGTGCCCAAAGTAATCGTCCTCCCGATACATGCGGATATCTTGCCTCACTCCGATAAAGCTGGCATTCAGATTCAGCCAATTGAGCGGCTGCCAGGGAGCAGTGATGGCTACGAACCAATGGTTCTCACGATTGTGATTCTCATTGATGACATATGATATATCCGAATTCTCCGCATCTTCTTTACCAAACTGACGGATCAGATCATGGTGCAAATTGCCGCCAACAGTCAATGTATACCGGAAGTTATAGACCAGCGTAATACTGAATTTATTAATATAAGTAGGACGCAACATCGGGTTGCCTATCAGATAACTATATTCGGAAGTCTGAATCCGGTTCGGGTTGAGAGCCGAAAAAGTCGGACGTTCTATATAGCGTCCATACTGACCGATAAGCATCCACTTGTGAATTTCATCAAAATAGAAATTTCCGTCGATATGTGGAAACCAATCCCAGTATTTTCTCGTCCGACGTTCTGTTTCATTGGAGGTTTGCGTATATTCTCCCCGAAGTCCAATATGAACAGATCCTCTTTTCATATCCAGAGAATAAGTTCCGTATAAAGCACCGATATTCTCGTGATAATCGAGTTCATATCCATAAGCAACATTGGGCTTCCAACTTTCGTCAGGCTCCAGCCCTTCGTAACAGGCATCATCTTTCATTCCCGTATAGGTATATTTCATTCCTACCTGGAAAAACGATTTCTTATGTAACTGTTGTTTCCACGACAGATCGGCAGTTGCGATCTGATAAGTGGCATTAGAGCGGGAACGGTAAACGGTATCTTTATTTAGAGCACCTATCTCCTGAAAAATTTGATACTGATTTCTGCCATGCAGATCTTTAGAGATATAGTCGGTGACAAGCTTCAGCACCGAACCGTCCTTATCCAGTTTATGTATATAGTTGGCAGTAGCTGTATACATATTGTAAGTCTCTTTCTGACGATACACACCCTGACTTTCCATATCCAGCGGTCCTACCGACAGAGTAGAGTAACTCTGAGACGGCCAGATGTATCCGCGACGAACATACTCCAGCTCTACTCCCAGACTATTGGAAGAGTCCATCGTATAAACTGTTCCCATCCGAATCGTCCCGTAACGCGAAGGCTGCTTCATACGGGTCAGACTGGAAAAACCTTTATCTCCCGCTACATAATCACGGGTAACGTACAAATCTCCTTTATTCTGAGGAACCAAAGTGCCGGAAGCAAATCCATAGGTATCCCACTTCCCACTATGATAATTCAAGCTACCGCTAGGCTGATAAGATTGCAAGGAAGAGGCAAAAGAAGCATTCATAGAAAGATTTCCCTGAAATCCTTTGTCCGTATGACGTCTCATTATAATATGTATAGCACCTCCCTGAGCATCGGCATCCTTATCGGCTCCCGCCATTGGAAGCACTTCAACGCGGGCAATATCGTCCGATTTCAAAGAACGGAGATAGCCTATCAGCATCTCTCCGGTAAGTTTTATCTCCCTATTATCTACAAACACCTTCGTGCCGGAAGAACCATTGATGGAAATCCGCTCGTCGGACAACCATACTCCGGGCGCTTGTTGAAGGAGTTCGACTCCGTCTTTGTTCTGTGCAGGAGGGACGGACAGGATAAAACGGTCTGCTTTCCGTTTCACAGGACTTGTCCGTACCACCACTTCCTGCAAAGCATAAGTGGAATCTTCTGCCAAAGTATCATTCACAGCCATCGGCCGGGCAGCCGTCGAAGTCTGCCCCCAAGCAGTAACTCCGGTAAAACCGGTCAATATCAGAAATATCAGGTATCGCATACTGTTAGTCATTTACCGGATAATACATCTTCATTTTAACGGTAGCCGAAGCATCCGCCTCTTTCTTGCATTTTTCCCGGGCATACCCTTCTACCGGTATCCCCTGTTCATTCATGTCCAATTCCCAGTTTCCGTTCTCATCATGGAAAAGAGAGATTAAAAACTTTTCCCATGGAACATCTTTTAGAACAACAGTCACTGTATCTTTAACAGCAGTAGCCATCGCATATACCGGCTTCGATTCCGAATCCTGTTGTGCCATGACCATAATAGCGCCTTTTGCACTACGAATACCCCGCACTTCTACTTTTACTTCTTGTGCAAAAGTAACAACGTGGTAACAAATAATCCCTAAAGCAATGAATAACAAGCGTTTCATCTTTTACTTTCCTCCAATCAATTAGTTGATACGATTTAATTAGTTTATTTTATAAACCATATATGGATTAAAAAAAGTAAGGAGCTGCGCATCTCTCTTACTCGATGCAAATATAAATAGGTTTATTTTATAAACCAAGTATTTCGGAAGAATATTTCAAATTAAATAAGCCTTCCTGTCATTCGTCGTATTTTGACAGGAAGGCTTCACTTTGACCTTAAAACACATCACTCAATTAGAAAGTTGCATCAGGAGAAGTCTTTCAATTCTTCTTTCAGACGCTTGCGGATAAAGAAAAGTCGGCTCTTTACCGTCCCCATCGGCAATCCTAATTTTTCGGCAATTTCCCTGTATTTAAATCCAGCTACAAACATCTGGAAAGGAACTTTCATATCTTCGGGGATGGAATGGATCACTCTATACAGCTGCTTCATGTCATAAGCAAACTCGAAACGGTCGCCTTCTTCATCTTCTATCAAACTTTGCTGATTGATGGAATAGGTATCATCGATCAAATTCATTTCACGGACCGTGCGCCGGTAGTTGTTGACAAAGATATTACGCATGATGGTAAACATCCATCCTTTCAGATTTTTGGCATGCGTAAATTTCTCATGATTATCCAATGCCTGCAATACACAATCCTGAACTAAGTCGTTGGCAGAATCACGGTCTGAAGTCAACTTATATGCGAAACGATGCAGGTCTGACTCCATCGCCAATATTCCTTGAGTAAAATCCACTTTTTCCATTCTCGTATTTTATTTATCTAATTAGTACGATACAAAGATCCGCTTTTTTAGAACGATTATAAATAGCAATTCTTCCGATAAGTTTGGCAATTTTTCCTTAGCCCCTCTCAACCATTTCTTTTTTTAGTTGTTCATTGGGCATTCACCTAAAACTTAACTGATAATGAAAACAAGCTTTAAAATGGTAGCTATGCTACTGGGGATCGGAATTTTCCCCGTCTGTGCTCATGCGCAAAAGAAAGTAGTCATCGAGGATGAGGAACCGAATTCCATCATGTTCGTCTCCAGGGACAAGGCCGGAGATGAAATCATCCGAATCATGAACGACCGCTCTCAGATGCGTTTTCACGACCCGAATGCTCCCCGCTTCCTTCTGACGGATCAGAAAGGGAAATTCGCCCTTGGTATCGGCGGCTACGTACGTGCGACGGCAGAGTATGATTTCAACGGCATCGTTGACGATGTGGATTTCTATCCGGCATTGATCGGACAGCCCGGAAAGGGAAATTTTGCCAAGAATCAATTTCAGATGGACATCACCACTTCTACCCTATTCCTGAAATTGGTAGGACGAACCAAGCATCTGGGCGACTTCGTGGTGTATACCGCCGGAAACTTCCGTGGAGATGGGAAGACGTTTGAACTTCAAAATGCGTATGCGCAGTTCTTAGGATTTACCATCGGATACAGCTACGGTTCATTCATGGACCTTTCGGCTCTGCCCGCAACAATTGACTTTGCCGGTCCGAACGGTTCCGCTTTCTATCGTACCACTCAACTGAGTTATATGTGCGATAAACTGAAAAACTGGAGATTCGGCGTTGCCATGGAAATGCCTTCGGTAGACGGTACAACGAATAGCGATGTATCTATCAACACGCAACGAATGCCGGATTTTGCAGCTTCTGCACAGTATAACTGGAATAGTAACAGTCATATTAAGTTGGGTGCAATCGTACGCAGCATGACTTATTCAAGTAATGTGCACGACAAGGCTTTTTCGACTACCGGATTTGGCCTGCAAGCATCTACCACCTTTAATGTAACCAAGAAGTGGCAAGTGTTCGGACAGTTTAATTATGGAAAAGGAATTGGTTCTTATCTGAACGACTTAAGTAATCTGAATGTGGACATCGTTCCCGATCCGGATAATGAAGGCAAGATGCAGGTTCTTCCGATGCTGGGCTGGTATGCGGGGTTGCAATATAATATTTGCCCGAATATCTTTGTATCCGGTACATACAGCTTATCCAGACTTTACTCTGAAAACAACTATCCGAGTGATAATCCGGAAGCATACCGAAAAGGACAGTATTTCGTAGCAAATGCTTTCTGGAATGTGACTAGCAATATGCAAGTAGGTGTTGAATATCTGAGAGGATGGCGCACTGATTTCAACTCTTCTACCCGCCATGCCAATCGGCTGAATATGCTGGTACAATATTCTTTCTAATCTATTACATATATAATATTAGGTATATATAATATGAGAAGCCGCCTCTGAACAATGTTCGAGACGGCTTCTTTAATATAAAATCGTAGCGGATTAATATTAGAACTTATAGTTTACACTTACACCAAACACTTTGTTTGTACGACTATAAACATCTTTATCCATTGAAGCCATAGCCCCATCCAAGCCACGTGGATTTTCTTTGGTATAATCGCTGTAGGTAGTCCAGAAATAAGCAACATCTAAACTTAACGCCTTACTAAGATTAATACGACCGCCCAAACCGACTGAATAAGAATCACAAGAGAAACTTGTGTCTGTCTGGAAAGCATCGCTCAATCCATAATCAGTTTTCTGATAACCACCACTGACTGTGAATATTTTGTTTATATCCCATTCTACACCAGCCAGGTATTCGTGTGTTCCATGTTTCAATGTCTTCTGCTTGTTATCAGCCATACCTGCATTCTTGTCATCAAAGAAATGATACTCTACTGAAGCACGAAGAGAAGGCAAGAATTCATAACTTGCTGCTACAGATAACATAGAAGGGAGGTCACTTGGAGTATTCACACCATGCTGATAAGGTGCCATATAGGCAGCAGCAGCATCCGGAAATTCCAATTTATGTGTATTGTTCTCAATATTCATATTAGCTTTGAACTCATACTTCGCAGCCAAATTCAACTTACCGAACTTAGCGTCTACACCGATAATCGGCGTCAATCCCCAACCTGTCTGGTCACAATCCAGTTCAAGCTTCGTATCATTCAGTTTCTGAAGCATAGGTGCAGATTGTTCTTGTGCAATCTGCTGTGCCTGTTCTAAACTCAAATTAGGATTAGCCCCCATAATTTGTTGTACTATAGCAGCACCGATCTGTCCTGCTACTCCTTCTTTCAAGGCAATATTCAGAAAACCTTTATATCCACCTGTAAAGTAATTCATACGGGCTCCGGCAAAAACTGAAAAGTGTTCATTAATCTTATAGCTTGCCCCTAACTGCAAACCATAAATATATTGACGACCTTCCATGGCTGAATTGATATTGTACATATTAGGTTTCAACATATCACTTGTAGAATTTACCAAGCCGATAGCAGCTGCATCAAACATAGGCAAACCTGTATTGAAAGAAGCTTTTCCACCACCACCAACGATAGCGAAACTACCGGAAAATGCCCAGTCACCATTCTTATATACAGCATGGACAGAAGGGATAACGGGAGCCGAAGCTTTTCCTTCATAATTGCGCACGGAAGTCTGTCCATCCATAGTCCACAAAGGACTTGTAGCAGCAATATCACGGGTCTGATATGCACTCTGAATAGTCAGTGCTACCTGTAAACCGTTTTGGGGAAGGAATGCCAGTCCGGCAGGATTACTATAAACTCCATCAATATCAATGGAAGCGCCGCGGGCTATCATGCGCAAGAAAGCAGCATTCTGATTCGTATTAGTTAGATAATCTCCGGCAAAAGTTGGAATTGAAACGATTAACATTACAAATCCAATCAAGAAATTTTTTCTCATCTAAATCTTTTTTAAATTAATTCGGGCGCAAAGATACAACATTCCTGCACACGCAACACATGTTTGTGCACTTATTTTCGCTTACCGGCTCATTTTAATTGAAAATAAAAACTGTTTCTAATGAAACAATCCACATTCTGAGCGGAGGTAAAGATAAACAAACCACCCTGTTTTTACGTTTATTAATAAGAATAAAAACAGAAAATATTATGGCCTATACAATTGCATTTTTCGGAACAAAGCCTTATGACGAAGCTTCTTTCAACGATAAAAACAAAGAGTTCGGATTTGAATTCCGTTATTATAAAGGACATCTGAATAAGAATAACGTGCTATTGACGCAAGGAGTAGACGCGGTCTGTATCTTTGTCAACGATACGGCCGATGCAGAAGTCATTCATGCTATGGCAGCCAACGGAGTAAAACTACTGGCACTCCGATGTGCAGGATTCAATAATGTAGACCTGAACGCTGCCGCCACTGCCGGAATCACCGTTGTACGGGTTCCTGCATATTCGCCTTATGCCGTTGCCGAATATACCGTAGCACTCATGCTCTCTCTCAACCGAAAGATTCCACGCGCTTCGTGGCGTACAAAAGACGGAAACTTTTCCCTTCACGGTCTGATGGGATTCGACATGCACGGTAAGACGGCAGGTATCATCGGTACAGGAAAAATCGCCAAAATTCTGATTCATATCTTAAAGGGATTCGGAATGAATATACTGGCTTATGACCTTTATCCCGACTACAACTTTGCCAGGGAAGAACAAATCGTTTATACTTCTTTGGACGAATTGTACCATAGTTCCGACATTATTTCCCTGCATTGCCCGCTTACCGAAGCCACCAAATATCTGATCAATGACTACTCCATCAGCAAAATGAAAGACGGAGTCATGATCATCAATACCGGTCGTGGACAATTGATTCACACCAATGCCCTGATCGAAGGCTTAAAAAACAAGAAAATCGGTTCTGCCGGATTGGATGTGTACGAGGAAGAAAGCGAATATTTCTACGAAGACCAGTCCGACCGCATCATCGACGACGACGTGCTTGCCCGTCTGCTCTCATTTAACAATGTGATTGTCACTTCGCATCAAGCCTTTTTCACACGTGAAGCAATGGGAAATATCGCCATGACCACACTTCAGAATATCAAGGATTTCATCAACCACAAGCCTTTGCTAAATGAAGTGAAGAGATAGAACCTTTACCTGACTTCCCTTGTTACAGAAGTATATAAACAATTAGAAAAGGAGAAAATTATGAAGAAAGTAATACATAAAGCAGATACAAGAGGACATTCCCAATATGACTGGCTGGATAGTTACCATACCTTCAGTTTCGACGAATACTTCGATTCTGACCGTATCAACTTCGGTGCCCTCCGCGTATTGAATGACGACAAAGTCGCCCCCGGAGAAGGGTTCCAAACCCATCCGCATAAAAATATGGAGATTATCTCCATTCCATTGAAAGGACATCTGCAACATGGTGACAGCAAGAAAAACAGCCGTATCATCACTGTCGGAGAGATTCAGACGATGAGTGCCGGAACGGGTATTTTCCACAGTGAAGTGAATGCCAGCCCTGTAGAGCCGGTAGAATTCCTACAAATATGGATTATGCCGAGAGAACGGAATACGCATCCTGTCTACAAGGATTTTAGCATCAAAGAGCTGGAACGACCGAACGAACTGGCAGTGATTGTATCGCCCGACGGCAGTACTCCCGCTTCACTTCTACAAGACACCTGGTTTTCTATCGGAAAGGTGGAAGCCGGAAAGAAACTCGGTTATCACTTGCACCAAAGTCATGGCGGCGTATACATTTTCCTGATTGAAGGAGAAATCGTAGTAGACGGAGAAGTACTGAAACGTCGCGACGGAATGGGCGTCTATGATACGAAAAGTTTCGAACTCGAAACATTGAAGGACTCACATATCTTATTGATAGAAGTACCGATGTAGAAATTTGGAATTAGAAATCATGAATCTTGAATGAATGAAGAATATAGCTGATATCCGGCAAGAATATACCAAAAGCGGGTTAAGGGAAAGCGAACTTCCCTGCGACCCGCTTTCACTTTTCAGCCGCTGGCTACAGGAAGCCATCGACGCAAACGTAGAAGAACCGACCGCCATCATTGTAGGTACCGTATCTCCCGAAGGCAGACCCTCGACCCGTACCGTACTGCTGAAAGGACTGCATGACGGAAAGTTTATCTTCTATACCAACTACGAAAGCCGCAAAGGAAGGCAACTGGCACAAAATCCGTACATTTCACTTTCCTTTGTCTGGCATGAACTTGAAAGGCAAGTACACATCGAAGGTACTGCCGCGAAAGTTTCTCCGGAGGAATCGGACGAATATTTCCGAAAGCGCCCTTATAAAAGCCGCATCGGTGCACGTATCTCTCCACAAAGCCAGCCTATCGCAAGCCGGATGCAACTGATACGCGCTTTCGTTAAAGAAGCTGCCCGATGGCTGGGAAAAGAAGTGGAACGCCCTGACAACTGGGGCGGATATGCCGTCACTCCTACCCGGATGGAGTTTTGGCAAGGACGCCCCAACCGGTTACACGATCGCTTCCTGTATACCCTAAAGACGGATGGAAAATGGGAAATCAATCGACTTTCTCCCTGATTTCACTGATTTTTCTTGCCAACTCCAACTAGAATACGTAATATTGCAACTGTAAAAATAATCAGCTCATGACACTGGATTATATTTATCATAGCGGTTTTGCCATCGAAGCAGAAGGTGTGACCGTCATCATCGATTATTACAAAGATTCTTCGGAAACTGAACATAACCGGGGAATCGTACATGACTACCTCCTGCAAAGACCGGGTAAACTCTATGTATTGGCCACTCACTTTCACCCCGACCACTTCAACCGTGAAATACTGACGTGGAAAGAAGCACGTCCCGACATCCGGTACATTTTCTCCAAAGATATTCTGAAAAGCCATCGTGGAAAGCCCGAAAACGCTACTTATATTAAAAAAGGAGAAACCTACGAAGACGAGACGATCCGCATCGAAGCATTCGGCTCGACCGATGTCGGCAGTTCGTACCTGATCCATCTGCAAGACTGGAACATCTTCCATGCAGGCGATCTGAACAACTGGCACTGGAGTGAAGAATCTACCGAAGCGGAGATACGAAAAGCCAACGGAGACTTCCTTGCAGAAGTTAAATATTTAAAAGAAAAAGCACCGAAGATCGATTTAGCGCTGTTCCCAGTGGACCGCAGGATGGGAAAAGATTATATGAAAGGTGCAAAACAGTTCATCGAACAAATAAAAACTACTATATTTGTACCCATGCACTTCAGTGAAGACTACGAAGGCGGAAATGCCCTCCGTGATTTTGCCGAAAATGCAGGATGCCGGTTTGTCAGCATCACCCATCGGGGCGAAAGTTTTGAAATAACCAAATAAACACAATAATAATTATGAATAAGTTAACAATCCTGTTTCTTACCATGCTTCTCACATGCCTGCCAATGGCAATGAGAGCCGAATCGCACAAAGAAAAAAGAGATGATACCAGATACCTTGCGGGAGCTGTTCCTGTAGTAGATGGTAAAGTAGTATTTTCCAAGGAATTCCAGATTCCCGGAATGAGTCAGAAGCAGATCTACGACACTGTCATGAAGTGGATGAACGAACGTCTGAAAGAAAACAATAATCCGGACAGCCGCGTCGTTTTCAGCGATGAAGCACAAGGAACCATCGCCGGTGTAGGTGAAGAATGGATCACATTTTACTCCAGCGCCCTGTCATTGGACCGCACTTGGGTCAATTATCAGATCACTGTTACCTGCAAACCGGGCAGTTGCTTGGTAGAACTGGAAAAAATCCGTTTCACCTACCGCGAAACAGAAAAATACAAAGCAGAAGAATGGATTACAGATGAATATGCACTGAACAAAGCTAAAACCAAACTGGTACGCGGCTTGGCTAAATGGCGCAGAAAAACGGTAGACTTTGCCGATGACATCTTTATGGATGTAGCTGTAGCCTTCGGTGCTCCCGATACTCGTCCGAAGTCTGAGAAAAAGAAAAAAGAAGAAGAAGCACAGAAGCCGTCTATCGTTGCTGCTGCAGGTCCGCTGGTGATTGGTCAGGGCGGTAAAGTTACCACTGCAGAAGCAGATCAGACAACTACTCCTGCTGCTACTTTAACTCCTGCAACTCCTGTCGGCAAGGCTTCAGCAGATATGCCAGGATATACAGAAATCGATCTGAAGCAGATTCCGGGCGATGTATACGCATTGATGGGCAATGGAAAACTGGTGATCTCTATCGGCAAAGATGAATTCAACATGACCAATATGACAGCCAACGCAGGCGGCGCACTGGGTTATCAAAACGGTAAAGCCGTAGCTTATTGCACACTTTCTGCCGATCAGCCCTACGAAGCGATAGAAAAAGCAGAAACTTATACACTGAAACTATACGCTCCGAACCAAACGACCCCTTCGGCTGTTATCGAATGTAAGAAACTGCCTTCACAAACGACTCCGCAAGCCGGACAACCCCGTACGTATGTCGGAGAAATCGTGAAGCTATTGATGAAAAAATAACAAGATAGCAATCATGGAAATTAAAAGTAGATTTGATCACTTTAATATCAATGTAACGAATCTGGAGCGAAGCATTGCTTTTTATGAAAAAGCGCTTGGCTTAAAAGAACATAGTCGGAAGGAAGCTTCCGACGGTTCTTTCATCCTGGTCTACCTGACGGACAACGAAACCGGCTTCCTACTGGAACTGACCTGGCTGAAAGATCATACCTCCCCCTATGAACTGGGAGAAAACGAAAGTCATTTATGCTTTCGTGTAGCCGGCGACTATAACGCCGTACGGCAATATCACAAAGAAATGAATTGTGTCTGTTTTGAGAATACAGCCATGGGGCTTTATTTTATCAACGACCCGGATGACTACTGGATAGAGATACTTCCACAAAAGAAGTAACCTTATAAAAAGAAGCG